>JBAQGR010000611.1:0-13584 GCA_049287895.1 Desulfatitalea sp. | reverse complement strand
TTCGGAAAAGCCACTGGCGACCACGGCCTTTTGCTTCGGGTAGCGCTGGAGGATTTGCCGGTAGGTTTCCAAGCCATCTATACCCGGGTCCATGATCATATCCAGAACGACCAGATCCACCGCCTCTTTGCGAACATAGACCAGCGCATCTTCGCCGCTGGGGACCGTCTCCACCCGGTAGCCGAGCTTGGTCAGCAAGATCATGGCGATCTCGCGCTGCTCGCGGACATCGTCCACCACCAGTATCTTCTCGGTGCCCATGTGCTCCTGAAGAACGAAAGTACTGCTTTTCTCCTGCACCGCCGCCCGGGTGACGGGGAAATAGAGATCGAAGCGCGTGCCGCGGGCTTCGATACTCGTCAAGTCGATATATCCCTTATGATCCTTGACCGTGCCGGAGACCACGCTCATACCCAGACCCGTGCCGCTGCGGCCCATCTTCTTCTTGGTGTAGAAGGGCTCGAAGATCCGGACCATGTCCTCTTTGCACATGCCCGTGCCCTCGTCCTCCACGCGCAAGACCGCGTACTCCCCTTCGGCGATGGTCTGGAACCCTTGTAAGGGAGCATCGATGACGCGGCGGAATGTGGAGAGCACCACGCGCCCCTTGATGCCGATCGCCTCGGCGGCGTTGGAGGCCAGGTTCATGAGGGTTTTAGACAGATGGATTTCCGATCCGAGGATATTGGGCAGCTCCGCATCGATCCGACTCTCGAAGCAGACGCCGGGATGGAACTGCCGGATGCGGTCGTGTTCCGGTGATTTCAGGTAGTCGGTCACGATTTCATTCAGATTGACCGCGCTGCGCAGATCGACGCCGCGCCGGGCCAAGGTGAGCATGTCCTGAACGATGGCCGCGGCCCTCTCTCCGGAGGCCTTGACGGACATCAACGGCTTTTTCATTGGGCTGTCCGCCGGTAACCCCATGAGCAGCAATTCGGGGTAGCCCACCAGGCCGCCCAGAATGTTGTTCAGATCGTGGGCCACACCGCCGGCCAGCGTGCCGATAGCTTCCATCTTTTGGGCCTGTTCCAATTGCGCCTGAAGCGTTTTTCGCTCGGTGATGTTGCGGGCAAAGGCGCACATGAACTCTTTGCCCTGAAACTCCAGAAAATTGGCGTACACTTCCACTGGAAAGAGCTTGCCGTCCTTTTTCATGTGGGTCGATTCAATGGTGACGGCTTTGTGTTGCCGAACCTTCTCCCACAACGCCAGCCAGCGCTCCTGGCCCAGGCTGGGGTCGATATCGCCGATGGTCATGGTGCGCAGCGCTTCCGGCGATACTCCCAGGGCAAGACCGGCGGCATTGTTGACATTGACGATGCGGCCCGCTGGGTCCATCCAAAATGCGGCATCGCCCATGTGATCCACGGAAAATTGGGTGAAATAGAGCCGTTCGTCCCGGGCCTGAATTTCGGAAAGCATCTGGTTGAAACCGCGGAAGAGCATGCCCAGCTCATCATCGCTGTTGCTGGCCACACGCACCGAGTAATCCTTGTCCAGGGAAACTCTGTTCATGGTGCTGGTCAGGCTGGTAATCGGACCGGAAATGGTGCGCTGGGCCAGGCTGGAGACGCCGTAGACCACCGCGAAGGAGATAAGGAGTACCACCCAGCTAAGGATGGCTACCCACTGCATGCGCCGGAAGAGCTCGTTCAGGTCCGACACGACCACCACGGCGCCTATCTTCCGGCGATCCAGGGTGATCGGCTCGATGACCTCGAGTTTACCCTCGTGATAGCGATGGCTAAAGCCGAACAAAGAAGGGTCCAGCTGTCCCGCGCCTTTGATGGCCGCACCCCCATCGATGGCTTGATCATCGCGCCGGTATCCGGCGAAGGGCACGCCTTGAGCATCGTAAATCCTGGCGGAAGCGATCTGGGGCTCGGCCACCAGTGCCTTGAGCGTCTCCCTGGCAGCCTCCGGATCGTCGAAGGTCAGGGCCGCCACACAGTTGGTGCCGATGACCCGGGCCAGTGACGAAATGCGCTCCTGGGTGGTATTGCGTGTCGCAATAAAGGCACCGGCGACGTAGATGGTCAGCGCAAAGACCAGTGCCGCCCCGCTGGTGAGCATACTGATGATGATCAGTTTGTGCTTAATCGACAGATTTTGGAATCGTACCATGGTTACTCTCGTTTCCTTCCGCTGTGACGATCTTGGCCAATCGCAGCAGATGGGAGCTTATTTTTAGCCCGGCCTGCTCCGCCGCCTGGGGATTGATCTCGAAGCGCACCTTGTTTTCCTCGGTCGTCAGGTTGATCATGACACCTTCCCGCGCAAACCCGTCGGTGTCGCCGACGGTGAGCACCGGCCGCCCCTGGAGGCTTTTCAATATCCGGGTCAGCTCCGCGGGAGAGGCCGCGCCGATAAAAAGCACCTGGCTGCTCTTGAGCTCATCCAGGGAGGCCGAGCGGATGACGCGCAATGGCTTGCCCTTGACCAGCTTGCCTTCGATCACCTGGATTTCGGGACCGAACGGATCTTTTCCCAGGATACCGATCACAAAAGCATCGGTGGCCGCACTGTTGCCGAGATCGGGCCACTCGATAAACTTGGCGAAATTATAGAGAAAAGCGGCCTTGATCTTATACTCGCTGGCAGGCGTCTGCTGGGCGCTGACCGGCCAGGCCGCGGACCACAGCAGCCAACCGGCCATCAGGATATGTATGGTGCGCCTCAATCTCATCCCGCCAGTCCCATCCAACCGCTTTCCATTGAAACACTCACCCCAATCATTTGAACCGCCATGTGGCCTTGGCATAGACCCCGCGCTCAATCTCCGCCCGGGGAACGCCCAATACCTCGTTCACGAATTCAGGATGCTGGTCATCCAGCAAATTCTGCCCGACCAGGTCAAATGACCAGTTTTTCGTCGCCCGCCACCCTATGCGGGCGTCCATGGTCCAGTAGCAGGGGATGCTCTGGAGCGCAGTGGGCAGATCATCCACATATTTGAGCCACAGGTCCAGCTCGATGCCGTGGGAAAAATCCATAGCCGAACGCAGAGACAACTGATGCTCCGGGTTCTCGCCCTCGACCATCTCCCCCATGAATTCATCGGCGAGCGGATCGCGCAGATCCATTTGCAAATAGCTGTAGGCCCCTTGCAGGCGCCACCAATCCAGGGGCCGCCATTCGACGGCCAGCTCGGCGCCGTAGGTTTCACCCTCCATAGCGTTGAACGTGGTGAAGGGGACAACCCAACGCGGCGGAGAACCTTCCATAAAAGGGGCGCCCGGAACGAAGGTCCGCAGCTGGTCATATTGGTTGTAAAAGATGGTAAGGTCCAGCCCCCACTGGGACGCAGGGTGAAAACGGTAGCCGGCCTCATAAGCGGTCAGCTCTTCGGAAGCGAAATCTTTGTTGCCCGATACCACGGTCACCGCTCCGGGAGACCCTGCGATCGGCTGGGTCACGCGCACATCGCGCTCGAAGCGCGACGGTGTGCGCACGGCTTGGGAGACCGCCGTCCAGAAGGTGTGATGGTCGTAGGGCGTCCAGCGCAAGCGCAGGTTGGGTTGCGCCTCCCAGCCGGTGTAGTCGTTCTCTTCAAATTTGCTACCTGCGATCAGCGCGAGCTTGTTGGGCAGCAGCGTAATTTCGTCCTGAACGAACAGGCTGAACAGGTCGTCCGTCCGTTTTGCGGGATCGAAGGTCATGATCTGGGTGCTTTGCACATCGCCCTGGTTGAGGCGGTAGCCTAAACCCCACAGAATCTCTTGGCGCCGGCCGAGTCCGAACCGGTGCTGGAGGTCGATGTCATAGGAATCGACCTTCTCCGAGTAAGCCGTGTAGGCTGTTTCGCTGTGGTCAAAATAGGTTTGTACAATCAGATCCGACGCAGCGGAAAAGGTGTGCCGCCAACGGCCCAGGGCACTGGCCCCGTTGAATTGGTCCTCGCTCTCGGAAATCATCGCATAGGGCGGCTCAAGAGTCGCGGCGAATGAACGGCTCTGGGACGTGCCGTCGTGAATATCCCCTTGAAACGTAAAATCGTTTTGGGACGACGCCCGCCAGTCAAGGCGACCGCCCCCCTTGGAAATATACCAGGCATCCTGGCTGTCCGCGCCCAAAGAATCGACCGTATCGTCATGATCGGCATGTTTGACATAGGCCGAGTAGTGAGCCGAGGGACCCAGGGCGCCGCCATAGCGCATCGCGCCGAACGAGCGCTCTTCGGTGCCGGCGCCGGCCGTTACCAGCCCGCCCTGGACTTCAGCGGCCGGCTGGGTGACGATATTGATCACGCCGTTGACCGCATTGGCGCCCCACAGGCTGGCCCCGGGACCGCGAATCACCTCAATGCGCGCTACATCCTCGAGCAACACATCCTGATCGCGCCAATAGACACCCGAATAGACCATGTTGTAGACCGTGCGGCCATCGATCAGCACCAGCAGCTTGTTGCTGAACCAGCCGTTGAAGCCGCGACTGGAAATGGCCCATTTATCTCCGGAAATCCGTGCGACCTGGATGCCGGGCACCATGCGCAGCGCCTCGGGGACGCTGGTGGCGCCCGAGCGACGGATATCTTCCTGGCTGACGACGAATACAGCCGAGGTGGTGTCCGTCAGCCGCTGGGCCTTGCGCGCCACCGTGGTGATCTCGACGGCCATCAAATCTTCGATGCTCATCTCGGTCAGGTCATTGGCCAGCGCGGGCAAGGCATGGGCACCAGGGATGCCCAAAACAGCGAAAAGCCAGAGCGCGAGAGACATCGTCCGGACCCAGCCGACCGATTTTTCTGTTCTTTTTCCCAAATGAAAAGGTTGCATGATTTTCTCTTCTATCCAACCTGGTCTGAGATAAAATCCAAAGGAACCACATTTCCGTGGTCGCGGATATTATCTTCTTCGACTGCTCAACCTATTTACATTAGGAAAACACAGGCTTTTGGTCATTTATGTTGGTTTTGAATTCAGAAATGCGTGCTTCGAATTTCCGGATGGGCCGGCCTAGAGGAAGAAGGCGGTAATAGCGGTAATAAAGGTTTCATCGACGGTGCTGCTGGACATAACGCTCCAAACGATCCAACCCCTCTCGGATATTTTCAATGGAGTTGGCATAGGAGAAACGCAGGTAGCCCTCGCCGTTGGGGCCGAAATCGATGCCCGGGGTCACGCCGACATGGGCCTTTTCCAGGATATCGAAGGCCAGGGCATACGAGTCTTCGGACAGGTGCCGGGCATTGACGAACACATAGAAAGCACCGGTGGGTTCGACATCGATCTGAAAACCGATTTGCCGCAGGCGCTGGATCATATAGCGGCGGCGCTCGTCGTAGATCGCGATCATAGCCGCCACATACGCCTGGGCTTGCGTGAGGGCCGCGATGCCGGCCCTCTGGACCGCGGCATTGGCCGAGATGAAAAAGTTCTGTTGGATCTTTTGCAACGATCGCATGAACGGCTTGGGCGCGATCAGGTAGCCCAGCCGTAGGCCGGTCATGGCAAAGAGTTTGGAAAAACCGTTGATCACGAAGGCCCGGTCGGTGAACTCCAGAATGGACCGGGCCTGACCCTCATAAACTAAACCATGATAGATCTCGTCGGAGAGCACCCAGGGCCCCAGTTGGGCCACGGCCGCCATGCGTTCGGCGGACAACAAGGTGCCGGTGGGGTTGGCCGGGGAATTGATGAGGATGGCCTTGGTCCGGTGGGTAAGCTTGTCCCGAATGGCTTCGGGCCGGTATTGAAAGCCGTCCTTCTCGTAAACCGGCACCGTCACGCAGCGGCCTTGGACAAAATTGATGAAATTGGGATAACACGCGTAGTAAGGATCGGAAAGGATCACCTCGTCGCCCGGATCGAGCAGGGTGGCGCAGGCCATGAAGATGGCCGGCGAACTGCCCGAGGTGACCACCACCTGGTCCGGGTCCACCGCCACCTTGTACTTGTCACCATAATAGGCACAGATCGTTTCGCGCAGTTCGCGGAGGCCTAAACTTTGGGTATAATGGGTGAAGCCCTCTTTGAGCGCCCGGGTAATCGCCTCGGTCACGCAGACCGGTGCGTTGAAATCGGGCTCGCCCACCTCCAGATGGACGATGTCGATCCCCTGCCGCGCCATCTCGGCGGCCTTTTCCATGACATCCATCACGATGAAGGAGGTCATCTGTTCAACGCGTTTGGCGATCATAATATTACGCTAAACCACCTTGTTGAGCGGATATTCGATAATTCCTTCGGCCCCGGCCTTGAGCAACTTGGGAATCAGCTCGCGCACCACGTGGGTGTTGACCACACTCTCCACGGCAAACCATTGGGACTGGTAGAGCGGCGATACCGTGGGTGCATTGAGACTGGGCAGCAGGGAGACCACCGCTTCCAGCTTCTCCTTGGAGACGTTCATCTTGAGGCCTACCAACTTTTCACCGCGCAGGGCGCCTTGCAGCAACAGGGCGATCTGTTCGATCTTTTCCCGCTTGGCCGGATCTTTCCAGGCCGTATGGTTGGCGATCAGTTGGGTGTTGGTCTGCATCAGATCGTAGATGATGCGCAACCCGTGGGCCTTGATGGTGCTGCCGGTTTCGGTCACCTCCACGATGGCGTCGGCCAATCCGGAAACCACCTTGGCCTCGGTGGCCCCCCAGGAGAACTCCACGGTCACATCGATGTTACGCTCGGCAAAAAAGCGTTGGGTGAATGCCACCAGTTCGGTGGAGATCTTCTTGCCCTTGAGATCCTCCAGCGTCTTGATGTTCGAATCGTAGGGCACCGCCAGCACCCAGCGCGCCGGCCGCGAGCTGACCTTGGAGTAGATCAGGTCTTCCACCACATGCACATCGGAGTTGTTTTCGGCGATCCAATCCTTGCCGGTCAGACCGGCATCCAGGGTGCCGCTTTCCACATAGCGCGACATCTCCTGGGCGCGGCAGATGGCGCATTCGATCGTATCGTCATCGATTTCCGGAAAATAGCTGCGTCCGTTGACATCGATGGACCAGCCCGAACGTTTGAACAGGGATATGGTGGCGTTCTGCAAACTGCCCTTGGGGATGCCGAGTTTCAAGGGTAACGTCATTTCTTATATACCTCCTTGGGATCGAACAAGGGCCGACCGACCACTTCGATATCGCCCTCATCGTTCAGCCGCTTGAAAAAGCAGCTCCGGTGGCCGGTATGGCACGCCGCGCCACCTACCTGTTCGACCTTCAATACAACCGTGTCGTCGTCGCAATCGATGCGGATCTCCTTGACCAGTTGGACATTGCCGGAAGTAAGTCCCTTGGTCCAGAGAGTCTGGCGCGTGCGACTGTAAAACGTGGCTTTGCCCGTGCGCACGGTGGTTTCCCAGGCCTCGGGATTCATGAACCCCACCATGAGCACTTCGCCGCTGAGCTGGTCCTGGACGACCGCAGGGATCAATCCATCGAGCTTATCAAAATCGAGGGTCGCCTTCATTGTTGGATACTCCTGCTTCCCGCCCCTTTCCGGCAGTGGAGAAATGATTTTTAAAACCTGATTAAGTACCGATTGTTGCCTCTTCAGTCAAATTAAATTTCAATGAACCCGCCATTCCAAAGAATTGCGAGGGTGCCAGCTATCATCTTGCCGTGGCGGTTCATTTTTGCTAAGTTGTGTAAATTTTGGTGAATCCGTATAAAGCCGTCCGTTTGGACGGCGCCGTCAGCTTTGATCCAATGTTCGACAGACGGCCGGCACCCGTTCCCAAACAATACCTGTTCAGGATGAACCGGCCGGTTAGGTTGGTACCCATGGCAAAACCCGTTACCGCATCTCACATTCTAAAGAAGCGGGCCCTCAAGCAGCAGAATAGCCCTTACTCCAAAATCCTCAAGTGGACCCTGTGGCTGGTGCTTTTTCTGATGCTCCTGGCCGGCAGTGCCACAGTAGGCCTCTTCTTCTATATGAGCCGGGATCTGCCCAGGATCGGCTCGCTCAAAGATTACAATCCGCCCATCGTCACGACCGTCTATTCCGACGACAACCGTAAGATCGGAGAATTTTACAAAGAGCGGCGCATCGTGATGCCTATGGAGCAGATTCCCGTCAGACTTCGGCAAGCCTTTATATCGGCCGAAGATTCCCGCTTCTACAAACACAAGGGGATCGATGTCTTCAGCATCGTACGGGCCTTCTTCAAGAACATCGAAGCCGGCGCTATCGTCCAGGGGGGCAGCACCATCACCCAGCAAGTCACCAAGAGCTTTCTGCTGACCCCCGAACGCAGCTACGAAAGAAAGATCAAAGAGGCGATTCTGGCCTACCAGATCGATCGGGCCTTCAGCAAAGATGAAATTCTCTATCTCTACCTCAATCAGATCTACCTGGGACATGGCGCCTATGGGGTGCAGGCCGCCGCGGAGAATTACTTCGCCAAACCGGTGGGTGAATTGAATCTGGCCGAATGCGCCTTGATGGCCGGTTTGCCCCAGGCACCCAGCCGCTACTCGCCCTTTCACTATCCCGAGCGGGCAAAGGAGCGGCAGATTTATGTGCTCACCCGCATGGTGGAAGAGGGCTATATCAGCCAAATCGAAGCCTCCGAGGCCATGGCCGTCGAGATGGACATCAAGCCGCGGCGCAACTGGTATCTGGAGCAGGTGCCGGTCTACACGGAAGATATCCGCCGGTACGTGGAAAAAAAGTACGGTGAACAGGCCCTATATACTCAAGGGCTGCAGATCCATGCCGCGGTCAACATCGAAATGCAAAAAACAGCCGTGCTGGAGATCCAAAAGGGGCTAAAGGATCTGGATCACCGTATCGGGTACCGCGGCCCGCAGCAAAAACTGCCTCCCGATCAAATCGAAACGTTCTGCCAGGAGTTGCGCAAGGATTTTGAGACCCAGGCGTTGACACCCGGCACCATCGTCCGGGCCGTGGTCATCTCTGTAGACGACAAGGCCGGCCTGGTCAATGTGCGCATAGGCGACCAGAGGGGGGTCATCCCCATTGAAACCATGCGCTGGGCCCGCAAACCCAATCCCGAGGTGGAGTGGCATACGGCCAAGCTGCGGAGGCCCAGCGAAGCGCTGGCCGTGGGTGATGTGGTGCTCATAGAGCTGGGCGCCAAAGACGAGAAAGCCGATGTGTGGCAGGTGCAGTTAGACCAATCCCCGGAGACCCAGGCCGCCCTGCTCTGCATCGAGGTGGGTACCGGCCTGGTCAAAGTGATGGTGGGCGGCCGCGATTTTTCGGAGAGCCAATTCAACCGCGCCGTTCAATCGCGGCGCCAGCCCGGATCGGCCTTCAAGCCGATTATTTACGCGGCGGCCATCGACAAGGGATACACACCGGCATCGGTGATCATCGATTCGCCCATCATCTTCGATGACCCATCCCAAGATCTTCCCTGGAAGCCCAAGAATTACGGCCAAACCTTCTATGGCCCCACCCTGCTGCGCGAAGCCCTGGCCAAATCGCGCAACGTCGTGACCATCAAAATTCTGCAAGCCATCGGTGTCGGCTATGTGATCGATTACGCGCACAAATTGGGCATCGAGTCCGACTTGGGTCGCAATCTCTCCCTCGCCCTGGGTAGTTCCGAAGTCTCTTTGCTGGAGCTTGTGCGCGCCTATTCGGTTTTCGCCAACCAGGGCTACATGGTGGAACCGACCTTTGTCACCAAAATAGTAGACCGCAACGGCAGCATTCTTGAAGAGATGAATCCGGTGCGCAAAAAGGTGCTCGAAGAGAGCACCGCCTATATCATGACCAGCTTGATGGAAGGGGTGGTCAAATTCGGCACCGCCCAGCGCATACGGGCACTCAAACGCCCGGTGGCCGGCAAAACCGGCACCACCAACGATCTGATCGACGCCTGGTTTGTCGGCTACACACCCCACTATGTCACCGGTGTGTGGGTCGGTTATGACCAGGAGCGCTCCCTGGGCGAGGGCGAAACCGGTGCACGGGCCGCCAGCCCCATCTGGCTCGGTTTCATGGAAAAGATCCTCAAGGATCAACCGGTGCAGATCTTCCAGGTCCCCGAGGGGGTCGTCTTTGCCAAGATCGACGCCCAGACTGGTCTGCTGCCCATTCCTGAATCCAAGGAGACGGTTTTCGAATGCTTCAAGGAAGGCACCGTGCCCGAGCAATACACCCCCAGACCGGGATCGGTGACCGAGCCCGAGCAGTTTTTCAAGCAGGACATGTGACGCCAGCGTAATGGGAAACCCCGATGGGCCTGCGCCACATCCTCATGGTGTTATCGTTGCTTGCCTTTCTGTCGGCCTCGGCCGGTGGGATCTTGTACTATTCGGCCCTGCGCCGGGCCGCTTTTCAGGAGGCCGAACGGCAATCGGCCGCCAAAACCGAGCTGATCCATAAAAGCGTCACCTCTTTTCTCTCCGAACATTTCAACACCGCCGCGACACTGGCCGGCACAGCGGCCCTGCGGGAAGCGTTGCGACGCCCCGCGCCCGACAGCCTCCAGGAGGCCAATGCGGTGCTCGATCATTTCAATGCCACCCTCAACGCCGATGTGTGCTACCTGATGAACCATCAGGGGATCACCATCGCATCGAGCAATCGCAGCGCAACCGACAGTTTCGTGGGCCAAAGTTTCGCCTTCCGACCCTATTTCCGCCAGGCCCTCGCCGGGGATCACGGCGCCTATTTGGCTTTGGGCATCACCTCGGGCCAGCGTGGGGTCTATCACAGCTTTCCGGTGTACGCCGAAGCCGGCGACCCAGCAACAGGCGTGGCGGTGATCAAATCCTCCATCGAAAAAAGCGAAAAAGAGTTGGGCTTGCCCCAGGACGACATCGTCCTGATCACCGATCCCCAGGGGGTCATCTTCATCGCCAACCGGCCCGAGTGGCTTTTCCAGCTCGCCTGGGAACTGACCCCCGAGCAGATCGCACGCATCGACCAGGAACGCCAGTTCGGCCCTGGGCCCTGGGCCTGGATAGGACTGCGCGCCGACCCGAACGGTCACGTCCTGGATCGTGAAGGCGAACGCTACATGCTGCGACGGGCAGGGATCGAGCGCTTTGCCGGCTGGCAAATCGTTTACCTGCGCAACACCCGCACCATCGACCAGTCGGTATCCGCGCCCTTGCTCAGCATCGTCCGGCCGGCGGCGGTGCTGCTCTCGGTGCTCATCGGCCTGGCGGTATTGGTGCTCTACCAGAAGGCCAGCCGCGAAATCGCCCAGCGCCGCAACGCCGAGCTGGCACTGCGTCAGAGCGAAACGCGCTACCGCTCGCTCTATCACCACACCCCGGCCATGCTCCACTCCATCGACCCCCAGGGCCGGCTGATCAGCGTCAGCGATTTTTGGGTGGAGACCATGGGCTATGGCCGTGAAGAGCTCCTCGGACGGCCCCTGACCGACTTTTTCACCCCCGAATCCAAACATCTGGCCATCACCGTCGGCATGCCCCAATTCTTCGAAAAGGGATTTGTCAAAGATCTGCCCTATCGCATGATCAAAGCGGACGGCGGCGCCATCGATATCCTGCTCTCGGCCATCGCCGACCGCGATCTGGATGGCCGCATCCAGCGCTCGCTGGCGGTGTGCGTGGATGTGACCGAACGCAACCGGGCCGAGGCCGCGCTGCGCGAGGCCAAAGAGACACTGAGCCACTACTCCAAGGAGCTGGAGCGACAGGTGCGCGTGCGCACCGGTGAAATCACCGCTATCCTGAAGTACACGCCGGCCGTGGTGTACATGAAAGACATCCACGGCCGCTACCTGCTGGTCAACTCCGGGTTTGAAAAGCTGTTCGGGGTCACCAACGATGCGGTGCGCGGCAAGAGCGACGAGCAGTTGCTGCCGGCCGGGGTGGCGCGCCAATTCCAGATGCACGATGAAAAGGTGTTGGCCGAAGGGCTCTCCCTGCACGTGGAAGAGCACGTCCCCCAAGCGGACGGCGCCCACACCTACCTCTCGGTGAAGTTCCCCATCTACGAAGAGAGCGGCCAGATGTTAGGAGTTTGCGGTGTGGCCACCGACATCACCGCCTTGAAAAACGCCCAGGAGCAGCTCCGCCGCCTCTCGGGCGCCATCATGGCCAACCAGGAGAGCGAGCGGGCCGCCATCGCCCGGGAGCTGCACGACGAACTGGGACAATTGCTCACCGCCTTGCGCATGGATGCCGTCTGGCTGCAGAAACGACTGGCGGACAAGGATCCATCGGCCGCCGAACGGGCTGCGGCCATCTGCACCCTGGTGGACACGACCATCGAAGAGGTCCGGGCCATGGCCATCCGCCTGCGCCCGGGCGTCCTGGACGATCTCGGTCTGGTGGCGGCCCTGGAGTGGTACACCAGCGAATTCGAACGCCGCGCCGAATTCGCCTGCATCTTTTCACACGATCCCATGCCGGCCATTGACAATACCACGGCCACGGCGGCCTACCGCATCGCCCAGGAGGCGCTGACCAACGTGGCCCGTCACGCCCGGGCCACGCGCGCCGAAGTAGATCTGCGCTTGCGCCGGCAGGCCTTGTGTCTCACTGTGTGGGACGACGGTCTGGGGTTCAACCCGTCGACCCTTTCCGACGCGCAAATGCTCGGCCTGGCCGGCATGCGCGAGCGCGCCGCGCTGGTGGGCGGCGCTTTGGCGGTAACATCGCAACCCGGTCAGGGAACCCTGGTGACCCTCACGGTTCCGCTGACCAACCCCATGGAAAACACGATATGATCCGAGTCCTTTTGGCCGATGACCACGCCATCGTACGCGCCGGATTGCGCCGCCTGGTCGAAGAGAGCGGCGATATGCAGGTGGTGGCCGAGGCCGCCGACGGCCGGGAAGCGATTCACCTCATCCGCGAACAGCGGCCCGATGTGGCCATCATCGACCTGTCGATGCCTCACATCGACGGCCTGGAGGTGATTCAGCGCATTCTCCCCGAATTTCCGCAACTGCCCATCATCGTGCTCACCATGCACACCGAAAACCAATACGTGATCCGGGCCATCGAAGACGGCGCCATGGGGTACATCACCAAGCAATCGGCGCCCGAGCAGTTGGTCAAAGCCATTCGCAAGGTGCTCGGCGGATCGCGTTTCCTGACCGACGATGCCGCCGAATCGCTGGCCCTGAAGGTTTCCAAGGGCCGGCGCAACCGCTCCGGCCTGGACGATCTCTCCACCCGCGAACTGCAAGTGCTGCGGCGGCTGGCCCTGGGCCACACCAACCGCGAAATCGCCGAAGCGTACAACATCAGCATCAAAACCGTGGACACCTACCGCTTCCGGCTGCTCAAGAAACTCGACCTGCGCAACAATGCCGACCTATCGCGCTTCGCCATCCAGAACGGGCTCATCGAACCGTAAAGGGGGCAATGTTGATAGGCAGAAAAAGGCTGTTCCGTTTAGGGAGCTTCCTAAAGGTCGGGATAATAACAACCGATGATGGCACAAGAGACCGATTGGAGACCGATGAACCAGTAAGTCAATTTGGGAGTCAAATGCCATGGGTGGGACCAAAAAGGTAAAGATCATTCTGGTTGTCGCCGAACCCGACCTGTTAAAGAAGTATATTGCGCAGTTCAAGGCCTATGACATAGAGATAGAGGCCGTCGAGTCCCTTGTCGGCCTGGAAAAAAAGCTTTCGGAGGACACCTTCAACGGCATTATTGTCGACCTCAAAACCAAACTCATGGCC
>JBAQGR010000610.1:0-4061 GCA_049287895.1 Desulfatitalea sp. | reverse complement strand
ATGCGACCTTGCTGGAGACAAAGCAGTCATATTCGCTGACATAGCCCGCACCCTGCATGTTGAGCAGTTCGGCGTTGACCATGCCTAAAGCCGCTTCGCCGAAAACGCGCAACGGGCGTTTGACCGGCGGTGCATAGCCGTCCGCGGCCATGCGCAGGACCTCTTTCTTGGCTTCGCCGATCAAATGATCGCGGTTGAAAACGATGCGGTCTTTGGGACCCAGGAAGCCGGTAGCGCGTCCTTCGGCGGCCGAAGTGGAGACTTTGGCCATGGCGATGGCCTGAAACACAGGGATGAAGAACTTGCCCAACTCGAAGTCGCTCACCGAGTCGGGAATGTTCTCGAGCACTTTGCGCCACAAGGCCGAGCAGCCGGTTCCGCCGGGCAGAAGACCGACGCCGACCTCGACCAGTCCGATGTACAATTCAGAATGGGCCACAATACGATCCGCCCCCAGACAAATTTCCGCGCCGCCACCCAAGGCCAGGCCGAAGGGTGCTGCCACCACAGGGTAGCTGGCGTAGCGTCCGCGCTGCAACACATCCTGCAAGCGTTTGACGCCCGCCTCGATGTCGGCGAACATCCCTTTACCGGCCGCTTCGCGAACCTGGCGCAGATCGGCACCGGCCGAGAAAGCACCGGGCATACCGCCGGCTTGATTGCCGATGACCAGACCGACGCCATTGGCATCCACATAATCATGTGCCTTTTCCAGAAATTCGATAATCTCATCGTTGAGCGAATTCATTTTGGTGTGGAACTCGGCACAGAAGACACCGTCGCCCAGATCGATCAGCGAGGCGGAAGGATTCTCCAGCACCACTTTGTTGTCCGCTTTGAGCATCGCCAAGTCGATCATGGTGGCGCTGCCCTGGATGGGTTTGTAGCTTTCGCTGGCGAAATCGTAGAAGAAACGCTTTCCTTTTTCGATCTTGTAGAAAGTGCTATTCCCGGCGGCCAGCATCTTTTTCACCTTGGCCGGCACCTTCAATCCGTCCTTCTCCATGCGTTCCACGACGCGGGCCACGCCCAGCAGGTCCCAACCCTCAAACGGACCGCGCTCCATGCCGAAACCCCAACGCATGGCGTTGTCCACTTCGACGATGGTATCGGCGATTTCGGGAATGCGGTTGGTGGCATAAATCAGATTCTCGGCCACGGCGCGCCAGACGAACTTCGACCCCTTGTCGTCACCGAACACCATGGCATTGATTTTCTCGGCCGGCGTAGCGGCCTTGGCCGCCGCGGCCAGACAGGGGAATTCGACCTTGTCATAGGTTTTGTATTCAAAGGTCTTCAGATCGAGAACCTTGCGGATCTTTTTCCACTCGGGCGTCAGGTCGGTTTTGTAGAAACCGCCCTTGGTCTTGTTGCCCAGCATCTTCTTGTCCATCATTTTCTGGACGAAATCCGGCAGGATAAAACTATCCCGGGCCTCATCATTCTTCACCAGGTCATAGGTGTTCTTGGCCACGTGGTAGGCGATATCCAAACCGACAAGGTCGGTGGTCTTGAACATGCCGGTTTTGGGGCGGCCCATGGCCGGTCCGAACAGGGCATCGACCTCGGGAATGGTCAAGTCGTGTTCGATCACCAGTTGCATGGTGCGCGCCGAGGACTGTACGCCAACCCGGTTGCCGATGAAGTTGGGGGTGTCCTTGGCCCAGACAATGCCTTTGCCCAGCCGGCGCTCGCCGAAATCGGCCATGAACTTCAATATATCGGGCAAGGTCTTTTCACCGGGAATGATTTCCAGCAGCTTCATGTAGCGCACCGGGTTGAAGAAATGGGTGCCGAGAAAATGCTGTTTGAACGCGTCGCTCAACCCCTCGCTCATCGCCTTGAGAGGAATGCCGGAGGTGTTGGAGGAGACGATGGCGTCTTTTTTGCGAACTTTTTCGATGCGTTTGAATAGATCCTGCTTGATCTTCAGATTCTCCACCACCACTTCCACGATCCAGTCACAATCGGCCAGTTTGTTGAAATCGTCTTCCGTGTTGCCGATAGAGATCAGATCGATGTCCTTGGATAGCATCAACGCGGCCGGCTTGGCTTTGCGGATATTTTCCAAACCTGCGCTGACGAACCGGTTGCGGACTTTGCGATCTTTCTTTTCGTCCTCTTTCAAATCCGGAGGAACGATATCCAACAAGAGTGTTTTAATGCCGGCGCTGGCCAATAGAGCGGCTATACCTCCGCCCATCACGCCGGACCCGATGACCGCTGCCTGTCGTATTTTTCTGCTCATGAACCCTCCTCATACCGATATGCATTTATGCATTTAAATCGCCGGGGCACTGCGTGCCAAGGAACGATCCGGCCTCAATGGTGGCCTAAAAAACAAATTATGAATGAACGCTCATTCAGTTACCAGAACAGCCAAATCCGTGTCAAGAACAAAACCCGCAACCACAAGGAAAAGGCAAGGGCACCCAATGGACCACCTGCCCGCAGACACCCTGCGGAAGCCGGGGCGATGCTTCTTAAAGCAGTATGCGCCTTTACAACCCCATGGGTTTATGCCATCATGGCGCCTACTTGTGCTAATACCCAAATATCCGAAGGCACGCTCTTATGGCGGATATCAATGATATTGTACTGATTTACGTGGAGGACAAACCCCAGGCGTTTGCCCGCATCGAGGCCATCGAGCCCGACATCAAGCGCGGCTGGTACCAGGTTCGCTTACTGTTTCTGCAAATCCCGCTCACCATTGTCACCTGGATTCTGCGGGATGTCTATATTAACGGAGAAACCTTCACTATGGACGGCAAGCCCATCCGATTGGAAAAAGTGGTGGCTCCCGGAAGCACCGGCACGCCGGAAAAGAAGCCACTCCAAGATGACGGCGCCAACAAAGGCAAGGTGATTTCACTCAAGGATCTTAAGAAGAAGTAAATACGAGATGCAACGGATTGTCATTTCGGCCTCCCGCAGAACAGACATCCCCGCTTTCTATATGCCCTGGTTTATGCAACAGATCAAGCAGGGTTTTTTTGAAGTCCACCACCCTTTCGGTCGCACAAGCATCCGGGTGCCGGCCGCGGCGGATCAAGTCCACACCCTCGTTTTCTGGTCCAAGAATTTCGGGCCCTTTCTTGAAGGCGGCTTTGGCCAGCAACTGGTTCAAAAGAGGTATCATCTCTTTTTCAACTTCACCATCAACTCCGCCCACACGATTCTGGAACCGGCCGTACCGCCCACCGAGGTGCGTATCGCGCAATTGGCCCGTCTGGCGGACCTCTTTGGCCCGGAGGCCATTCAGTGGCGCTTCGATCCTATCTGCTACTACAGAGCATCGTCCGGGAAAGAGAGCGACAACCTGGCTCAACTGCCCCACATCGCCCGGCGGGTGGCGGCCCTGGGCATCCGGATATGCATTACCAGTTTTGTGGATCTCTACCGCAAAGTACAACGACGGGCGGCCCATTCGGATGTGACGCTGATCGATCCGCCGATGGACCGCAAGATCGAACAGATCGTCGCCATGACGCGCTTGCTGGCGCCGTTGGGCGTCCAACTCCAGCTATGCTGTGAACGCGCGCTGTTGGCGGCCCTGCCGGAAGAAGCCAAAGTGGTCGGCGCGGCCTGCATTCCCAACGACCGCCTGGCCGCGCTGTACGGCGCCGATCTTTCACTGGCCAAAGACAGCGGCCAGCGCGTCGACGCCGGCTGCGGTTGCCGCGTCTCCCGAGACATCGGCAGCTACCAACTGCACCCCTGCCGCCACAACTGCCTGTTCTGCTACGCCAATCCCCAAGGGGAGCCGAAAGCGCCTATATTGGCGCGCCACGATGGGGAAAGCAGTAAAACGAAAGATCATTCAAAAACGCGTTCAAAGGGTGTCCCGCGATGAAGATCGGCCCCATTCAGCTGAGCAACCCTACACTCTTTGCGCCGTTGGCCGGCATCACCAACCTGCCCATGCGCCTGTTGGCCAAATCGGCCGGCTGCGGCCTGGTCTATACGGAGATGATCAGTGCCAATGGCCTGGTTCACGGTACCGCCAACACCTTGCAATTGCTCACCAGCACTCCCGCAGAACGGCCGCTCGCGGTTCA
>JBAQGR010000609.1:0-4476 GCA_049287895.1 Desulfatitalea sp. | reverse complement strand
TTGTTGGCCGGCTGGGTGCCGAAGCGGCCCGAGGCGCTCAGGTCCACCAGCAGCATGAGGATCAATTCGCGCTCTTCGCGATAGCGCTTGATGAAGGGCCGGCCCAGACGCGCAGACACCTTCCAGTCGATGCTCTTGACATCGTCGCCGGGAGTATAGTCGCGCACCTCCTCGAACTCGATGCCCACGCCGCGAAAGACCGACTTGTACTGGCCGGCCATGAGGGTGTTGACCGTTCGTCCAGTGCGGATATGGACGCGCTTGATCTTTTTGATGAGGTCGGCAGGTAGCATGATTTGATGTCCCTCTTTAACGAGTCGTGCAAGATTTCACGAAGCGTCACTCCCGCGAAGGCGGGAGTCCAGAACGTCTTAAACTGGATCCCCGCCTTCGCGGGGATGACATTAACAGACCCCGACAGACCTCTGATCTACGGCACTGGCACTGCGTCGAAGATCCGGCCGATAATCTGATCGGTGGTGACATCCTCGGCCTCGGCCTCGTAGGTTGGGATGATGCGGTGGCGCAGCACCGGCAAGGCGATGCTCTTGACATCCTGGGGCGTGACATAGGCCCGGCCGTGCAAAAAGGCGTAGGCCCGCGCCGCCAGGCTCAAGAAGATAGTGGCCCGCGGCGAAGCGCCGTACTGAATATACTCGGCGACATCGATCTTCAGGGCCTTGGGCTCCCGGGTGGCGAAGACCAGCTCCACGATATAGTCACGCAACTTGTCGTCCATATAAATCGTATGGATCAAGCGGCCGATCGTTTCGATCTGCTGGGGTGAGAGCACGGCCGCCACCTGGGCCGGCGCCTCGAACCCCACGCGCTGCATGATCTGCTTCTCTTCGGCCTTGTCCGGATAGTCGATGAGCAACTTGAGCATGAAGCGGTCTACCTGGGCCTCGGGCAGGGGATAGGTCCCCTCCTGCTCGATGGGATTCTGGGTGGCCAGCACCAGAAAAGGGTCGGCCAGCTTGAAGGTGGTGTCGCCGATGGTCACCTGGCGCTCCTGCATCGCCTCCAGCAAGGCCGACTGCACCTTGGAAGGCGCGCGGTTGATCTCATCGGCCAGAATGATGTTGTTGAACAGGGGCCCTTTTTTGATGACGAAATCGCCGGTTTTGGGCCGATAGACCTCGGTGCCGATCAGGTCGGCCGGCAACAGGTCGGGCGTGAACTGGATACGCTTGAAGTCGGCCTGCACCGTATCGGCCAGGGCCTTGACCGCGCTGGTCTTGGCCAAACCGGGCACCCCCTCGATGAGGATGTGGCCTTTGGTGAACAGCCCGATGAGCAACCCTTCGATCAACGCCCGCTGCCCCACCAGCACCTTGCCGATTTCCTCGCGAATACGGTTGACCAAGGCATGTTGTTGCTCGATTTGGCGTGTCAGCTCTTCCACGTAAATATTCTCCTTATGATGTGCGCCTGAAGCGGCTGGGACGATCTGCTTAAATCGGTCGATACATTAAAAAGGTCGGTAGGCCTTGTCAAGGGCAGATGGCTGGGACGCACTTCACTGCTTAAAAGAGAAATGTTCAACGTCGAGATAGCTGCCGGTTTCAAAGATAGTCTGGAAAGCTCGCCATTCCCCCCCCTTATAGTTACCTTCATAGGTGTAAGTAAATTTATCCGTTAGCTTGCCCAATTTTCTTATACCGGGAATCTTTTTCAATACCGCAACTGAACTGTCAGCAAGCATTTTTCGTGCTGAAGAACCAGAAAATTCGGGAGACCGCTGGGAACAAATTATATACCTATATACTACCGGATTATCGCGATCCTCTGTATCAAAATAGATGATCTTGGCGTCCGCCGGAAATTTTGCGCCCATGAGTGTTTCCAATTCCGACAGTTCCCGCGCATTGCTTTCATCATCATATCCATTATGGTTTGAGTTGCAGGCTGCCGCCCAGAGACCCAAAAGCAGCATCGCCATGGCCAATGGTCTGAACTCCATGGATGACATATAGTTCCTTTTCATATTCGCTATCTTCACCCATGACATGTGCTATCTTCCCGTGGGTGCAGAAACCATTTTGTGACTGTATGGGGATTGGCTATCCCATTCGATGGCGGCTTTAATTGAACCGTTCATTGTAAACTCTTTGGCCAGGCCTTGGCGATGAAATTCGGCCATAAATGCGTCCTTGATCTCCACACTAAAAATTGTAACGCTTTTGCCTTGATCCCAGTTGTAGCGATCCCGTGCCTTATACTCGTACTCTAAACGATAGGTACTGATCCCATTGCTATTGAATCCAAGCACTGTGGCCACTCCTTTGATCCAGTAGTTGTAACCGCCTATTGCATAATACCAATTCCAGCTCTCATTTTTTTGATTGTATCCGCTTGAAACCGAACCGGTTGTGATATTGTGCGTGCCCACGGGCAGTGTTTCCACATATCTTTTGGCCTTTTCCAGCTCATCGTCATACCGCCGCTTAGCATCTGGAACATCATTAATCATATCCTCCAGATCAATGGCATAATCGCTCCCTGTATTCCTAAAAAAGTGAAACAGATGCTTGGCGGCATCATCTCCGATAACGAGAAAAGCGTGCGGCAAGTGTCCCTCAATTTCCGACTTCAGAAGCAGCATCTTCTGGGTTTTTGGCTTGGAGTTCCATAGGCCTGCGCCAGGATCGTTTTGGATGACCGGATCGCTTGTCCCGATTCTATATTGTGTCGGCAAAGTTACACCTCCTTCTGTATTTCCTGGGAAATCGATTCCATTACATCTTCCGGTTGCGCTCGAGGTTCCAGCCAGCGGCAACGTGGCCGGATGAACCTCCCCCCCTTCGATTCTGCCTGATATGACGCCATTCAATTCTTCCGAAATAAATTTTGACCAACTCCATTGGAAAGCTAACGCGGGGGTCGCCCGTACAGGCGGATACCGAACTGATCAAACTGTTGGTTAGGCGGTATTCCATAAACGTGAGTTTTTCCTGACCAGCCCTGCAAAGTTCGATGAGGACCTGATCGATATGGGTCCCCGCAGCGCATGCCATCGCAAGCGCGGGCGACGCGCCGTCAATCAATTTTGTAAAAGCGAAGGGTTGGAAGCTAACACGCCCAGCCGAAGCGCCGCCGACACTGCTGGCTGATTTCGAAACAGGCTGGGACATGGCGAGGTTGTAGCTCAACACTTCGATCCATCCCGCATGTTTGTGGTCCGTGCTCTCACCTTCTATGCCGTCGATCTGGATAAACGCATCAAATGCCATGGCCTTCTCCTTTGGCCCGTAATAAAACCGCAACGATTCGTATGTCGTTGGAAAACGCTCCGGGTGTGGCGGTTTTAGTATAGGGGCAGAACGGATGGAAATCAGTTTAACAGTCGTCGACCACTATCGGGACGTCAACAGCTTGTCAACCACTTTTACAAGGCGTGTGACTCTATGAAAGCCCCACCCCACATAACCAATATCTAAATGGCGGCCATCCATAAATGAGATGATTTGGCCTTGATCATCGTTTCGGCCAACGCCATATGAAGTGCAGGCCAGGCAAGGGCGTTTTTGTAAGACCGGCAAGCTGTTTGAGCGACAGCGAGTTCTTGCCGGGCTGAAAAAAATGCCCTTGCCTGGCCGGAACGATGATCAAGACCATTTTCCGCTTGTGCAAAATCGCGCGTATCGGTATGGTACGCGTCGTTTTTCGAAAGCTTCCGATCCCCGACACAAACTCTAGTGCAAGGAGCGCGCATGCCGTGACACCTCAACTATGGACTAGTGCGGAACAGCAGGATGTGGCCATTGATGTTCAAGCTCTCTCGGATCTGATCCTTTCCACGCAACAACCGGACGGTGCTATCCCATGGTGGCCGGGTCACAAGACCGATCCCTGGGATCATGTAGAATCGGTCATGGGTCTGACCATCGCCGGGGCCTACGATGCGGCCCGCCGTGGCTTCGAGTGGCTCCAAAAAGCCCAACTGCCCGACGGCAGTTGGTATGCCGCTTACACCAACGGTCAACCCTCGGACCGCACGCGTGAGACCAACCACACCGCCTATGTGGCCGTGGGGCTCTATCACTACTTTTTGCGCTGCGGCGATCTGGATTTCGTCCAGCGGATGTGGCCCATGGTCTCACGGGCCATCGATTTCGTGGTGCGCCACCAGACGCCCTCAGGCGAAATCTTCTGGGCCGTCAGCCCCCAGGGCCGCGTGGACCGTATGGCCCTGGTCACTGGATGCAGTTCCATCGCCTTTAGTCTCAAGTGCGCCCTGGCCCTGGCGCGGTTGCTCGACAAAGCGCAGCCCAAATGGCGCCAGGCCCTGGAAGCCCTGCAAGTCTGCCTGCAAAGCAAGCCCCACCGTTTCAATACCACCAAAGCCCGTTTTTCCATGGACTGGTTCTACCCGGTCCTCGGTGGCGCCATTACCGGCGCGGCCGCCAACCAGCGCATGGATGCCTACTGGAAAAAATTCGTGGTCCAGGATCTGGGGGTCCGCTGCGTCTCTGA
>JBAQGR010000608.1:0-15873 GCA_049287895.1 Desulfatitalea sp. | reverse complement strand
CGGCGGCGCGTTTGCCGATCTCCCAGGCGGCCTTGGAGGGCACCTTGGCCGGAGAAAACCCGTAGAAATTCTTTCCCGTGGGGATGGCGGCCAGGTTGCGCAGCGGGTCGTTGCCTTCGCCGGCCGGGACGTAGCGGCCCGCAAGGCCGCGCAGCAAATTCTCCATTTCGCGATCGGCCGAACCCGTAAGGTCGCGTCGCACCCGCTTGCCGTCCGCCTGGGGGTTCTGCCGGCGGATCAGCGCCACCGTCTCCTTGGCAGCCTGGGGATCGTAGGGTTTGCCGAAGGTGTGCAGGCCATAGGGCAGCGAATTGGTGTCCATCTCGTGCAGATAAAGGTCCAGGGTCTCCACCGCCGCCGCGTCGAAGCGCGCCAGTTCCAGATCCTTGAGCAGGCCTAGTTTTACGACCATTACTTCCAGTTGCCGCAGATACGCTTCGGCTGTTTCGGCCGCCATGGAACGCGCCAGTTCGTACTTGCCCAGCAGGGCCTTCAACTCGGCGTACTCGTTGTAAAGATCGGCCTCCTTCATGGGCGGCGTCAGATGGTCGACGATCACGCCCCGGCCGCGGCGCTTGACCGCGATCCCCTCGCCCACGTCGTCCACGATATAGGGGTAGATGTTGGGAATGGCGCCGGTCATGATTTCGGGCGGGTCCCAGGGCGCCAGCCCCACCTGTTTGCCGGGCAGCCATTCGTATGTGGCGTGGGTGCCCAGGTGGACCATGGCGTCGGCCTTGAATTTTTCAGACAGCCACAGGTAGGCGGCGATGTATTGATGATGGGGGTAAAGGGTGGTGTCATGATAGAGCTTCGCGGGATCGTCGGTCCACCCCCGGGCCGGCTCGGGCAGAAGGACGACATTGCCCAGGCGCACCATGGGCAGGATCAGGTTCCCGTCCTTGACCATGATTTTGGAACTTTCCGGCGGGCCCCATTGGGCGACGACCGCCGCGCGGAACGGTTCGGGCAGTTTCGCGAACCACTGCTGGTACTCGGCCAGGGAAATTATTTCCAGTTCGCCGGCGGCCAGCATGGCGTCCAGTTCGCCGGGAGCCCAGGAGCCGATGTTGCGGCCGGTGCGCATGATCAGCGCCTTGAGCCCCTCTTCGGTGAGTTTGTCCGCCTGTTGGACGCCGTATCCCTCCTGGCGCATGCGGTTTAAAATCGTTTGCAGGCTTCGAAAGACGTTGAGATAGGCAGCGCCGATATTCTGCTTGCCCTGGCTGTGGTTGTAGTAGAGCACGGCCACGCGCTTCTGCCCGTTGGGCATGCGTTGCAGGGCCGCCAGCTTTTTAAGGCGCAGAATCAGAAAATCGAGGCACTCGGGCACGGTTTCGTACACGTACAAGCGCCGGCCCGTGGCTGCGTCGGTGATCTCCTTTTTCCCCGTCAGCACCGTGGGTTCGATGGCGCCGGAGAACTCCGGCGTGGCCACGGCCCAGACCGTCTCCATGGGACCCAGCCCGACTTCGCTCCGACGCCACTCGTCCATGGTTTCGCCATACGGCGTGATGGCGTTGAAGATGGGCACGTCCAGGGCCTTGAGGGCCGCCCGCACTTCGTCGTTGATACCCGAGGAGAACTTCAGGCTAAAAGCCAACACCAGATCCACCGGCGGCCGGCCGGCGGTCGGCTTTAGAAAATCAAAAACGACAGGAACGGGGCCGAAACAGGCCCGCACGTTCAAACCGGCGGCTTCCAGGGCGCGAATCAGTGCGTCGGCCGCTTCCACCTGTCCTTCCTTGAGCGTATTGCTGTAAAAGAGCAGCCCCACAAGGGGCTTGGCGGCATTGTAGCCGCTTCGTCGGGCATACCATTGGCGATAGGCCTCCGGCTCCAGAAAAGGCCCCGGCGCGTCGGGATGGTGGATGCACGCTTCGGGCACCGGCTCCAGGGCGCCATAGGCGACCGCCGGATCGATGTGGTGGTGCACGGTCAGGCGCACCATGTGGATCAGATTGGCCACGGTGAGGTTGTGGTAGTAGGCGAGAATCTCCCGGTCGAAGAGAAATCCTTTCTTGGCCAATGCTTCCGGATCGCCGGCGCTGTTGAGGGCGTAGACGGCTTTGCCGGCCATCAACTTCTCGTCGACCATGTAGTCGGCCAGTTCGGGCATCATCACATTGACCAGCACCACGGCGCTGTCGGCGATGAAGCGGCGCGCCTCCGGGTTGTGCTCCAGATCCTGCCAGGTAAAAAACCGCGTGGCGATGCTTGGGGGAAGATCCAGTTGCGACACTGCCCGGTGCACCTGGTAGCTGTTGATGTCCACTTCCAGGATGGCCACCTGGTGGGCTTGGGCCTCGGGAAGAAAAAACAGAAACGCGCTAAAAGCGAAGAGGCATAAATAGATAAATCGTCTCATGGCGTTGGCCTTTTTCGCTCTAGCATAACTAGTACACATACTTTATGCCCACAAAGAAGCTCCGGCCGGCCATGGGATAGCCTTGCACCATGGCGTAATCTTCGTCGAAAAGGTTGCGCACGTCGGTCTTGAGCAGTACTTTGCCGTGTTGCGCCAGGGAGAACAGCTCCTTGGAAATCGTCAGGTCGGCCACGGTGGAACCGTCCAGGGTGGTGTCGCCGGTGCCCTCGTAGTCCGTGATATCCTGTTCGGCGATGTATGCGAAGTTCAGCTTGGCGGCCAGCCCGACTGCCGGGTTGGCCAGTTCGATGCCGTAGGCGGCGGTCCACTCGGGGGTATAGAGGAGATCCGCGCCGGTTTGTTCGTCTTCGTATTCGGTGAAGTAGGTGCCGGAAACATAGGGTTTGACGACCCAGTTCCAATCGAGAAGCGTGCCGATGTCGAATCCCAGCGCCCCTTCGATGCCGGCGATGGTGGCACCCTCCACGTTGCGGTAGGTATAAAGATTCGGGGCGAGCTCGACCCCGCTCTGGATATAGTCGTCGAAGGTGGAGTAGAAATAGGTGGCCCCGCCGGAGAAAGGCCCCTTGTCGAAATCCAGGCCCGCTTCCCAGGTGTTGCTTTTTTCCGGCTTCAGATCGGGATTGCCGGACCAGATGCCGAATCCCCAAGCGCTATAATCGTCAAACATAAACAGCTCTTCGGTGGTGGGCATGCGGAACGCCTCGGCGTAGTTGGCGCGCACCGCCAGACCTTGGGTCAGCTTATAGGCGACGCCGAAGCTGGAGGCCCAATTGGTTTCGTCCTTTGAGCGGCCCTCGTCTTCTTCAACCGCGTACCAGTCGTGGCGCCCGCCGGCGGAGAGGATCAGCCGATCGTCCAGCCATCTGGTTTTGGCCAGGATGAACAGGGCCGGGTTATCATAGGTGTTGTCGCCGGTGGCGTAAGTGTTGCGCATGTCGTAGTGGGTCCAGTCCATACCCGTGGTCACGGTGACGCGCCGGTGGTTGAACGACACCTGGCCTTGGGCGCCCTGGTGATCGGTGTTCCGGGTGTAGGAGGGCGCGTCGCCGTAAGTGGCCGGGTCGAAGGTTTCGTATTCGTCCTTGCCTTGGAAGTATTGGAGGTTCCAAAGCCACAATTTCCCCGGGGTTTGACCGTCGTAGGTCACGTCGAACGATTGGATGTGGTTATCCACATGGTCGTCGGGGTCGTTCTGGCTGAAGTAGCTGGGGCTGCCGATATCGTCAGCGTCATAGGCGTTATAGATAAAGCCCAGGCGGTTGCCAGGCAGGAAGGTCCAGCCGGCGTTCAGACTCGCTCTTTTCTTCTGGTCATATCCGGTATTGAGGTAACGATCGCCGTGGGCCGTGGTGTAGTCGTCCTGGGATTCCAGCGAGCCGCTGAAAGCGAAATCGAAGTCGCCCAGCGCTCCGGACCCGCCCACCGTGCTCTTCTTGTAATCCCAACTGCCCAGGGTCTGGTCCGCGAAGAACGTGGGCTTGCCTTTTCCCTGCTTGGTAATCACATTGATCACGCCGCCCATGGCCGAAGCGCCGTACTGCACCGAACCCGGGCCGCGGACGATCTCTACCCGGGTGACATTCTCCACCAGGATTTCGGACAGATTGCCCGTGCCGGCGCGCCGGCCGTTGAGCAGGATCAGTACGTGGCTGGCCAGATCGTTGCCGTGGGTTTCGGTGCGGAAGCCGCGGATGCTGACGGCCGTCAGTGCGTTGGGATACTCCCGGATCATGAAACCTTGTTCGGCGAGCAGATCGCCCAGATCCTGGGCCGGCGATTGTCGAATCTGTTCTTCGCTCACAATGGTCAAGTGGGTGGTGGCGTCCTCTTTTTTTTCTTCGATGCGGCTGGCCGTTACCACGAGCTGCTCCATTTTGTACATCGTTTCGTCCGCGAAGGCGGGGGTGGTCAGGGTAAGGGCCAGGGCAAGGCAGATCCATCGACGTTTCATTTTACTGTCGCTCCTTTTCGCGGGGACCGGGCGCATGGCACCGGGCCGGTTCACGTGAACATGAAGATATACCTGTACGCCATCAACGACATGCCGCTGCCCCGGGGGACCCGCTGCCCCAAAAAAAAATCCCCGGACCTGATGGTACAGGTCCGGGGATTCCGTATTTAATCCCACAGCCAAACACTACACTCCCTTACCACGAGGAGCGAAATAAAGATAAATTGGTTGCGAGCAGGTCTTCCGGCTTCCGGATCGTTCTACTGGTCGCGTCTTCCCATCCTTACGGACAGTGACATGGCTGCGACGTTCGTCCCCGGTTACGGCGGCGGGTCCGCGACGGATTCGCACCGTCTTCCCGATTAAGGCCCAAGGGCCGCTGGCAATGATGGGCTTATTACCTTCGCGCCGGAAAGAAAGTCAAGGACTTTGTACGCGACCGAAGAGCGGGAAGAATAATTATATTGACACTTCCATCAATCTTACGTAAAAAAATTATCCTAATTGATTAAGGGCGCCAAGAAGGCGCTTTGCCACGAAAGCAATTAAAGGCATTTGGAAAAGGCGCTCAACAACCTTTATCCACATCAACGCTTTTTGGCGTAAATGGATACCAAATAGCTACAATATCCGGCGGATACCCGATTGACAACGCCGCCGGGCAAAAACTCATCAACAAGGCCGGGAAGGTCGTGCGTGGGAAGAATCCCATGCAACGATTCCCGGCCTTCTTATTTGGAAAATTGGTACGACCACGGAAAGGAACGGTTCGGGTGACCAAGCAGATCTGCATCATCGACGGCCAGGGCGGCGGCATCGGCGCCACCCTGATCAAATATATCAAGGCCGCCTACGGCGAGTCCATCGAGCTGATCGCCCTTGGCACCAACGCCATCGCCACGGCCCAGATGCTCAAGGCCGGCGCCAACAAGGGCGCCTCGGGCGAGAACGCCATCTGCCACACCGTGGGCCGGACCGATTGCATCGTGGGTCCCATCGCCATCACCTGGGCCAATGCCATGCTGGGCGAAGTGACCCCGGCCATGGCCGCGGCCATCACCTCCTGTCCGGCCGTAAAAATCCTGCTGCCCCTGTCCCAGGAGCAGATCCGCATCGTCGGAATCGTCAACGAGCCGCTGCCGCACTTCGTGCAGCGGTTGGTGGAACGCGAAATCAAGGAGGTGTTGAACCATGTGTGAAGCCAATGTCTATATGGAAATCAACGGCGTCGAGGAGTTGGTCATGGAGTCGGTGGACATCCTGGAACCCGAAGAGAGCGACACCTGGCGCCTGGTGGGCATCTTCGGCGACCAGAAAACCATTCACGGTCGCCTCAAGGGAATGAAGCTGGTGGAGCATCGCATCGTTTTCGCGGCCGAAGAATGAAGTAAATAAAGGAGCCGAATATGCGTGTCTGTATAGTGATTCCTCTGATAATTGCTTTTGGGTCGTCACCGGCCTGGCCCCATGGCGTGGAGGGTTCAATTGCCGCCGCCGAAGGGTATCTGGTGACCGCGCGCTACGACGACGGTGAGCCGCTCAACTACGCGGCGGTGGAGGTCCTGGCGCCCGATTCGGATCTGGCCTTCCAAACCGGCCGCGCCGACCGCAATGGCCGGCTGATGTTTCTGCCCGATCGCCCAGGCCGCTGGCAGGTGGCGGTCACCGATGGCATGGGCCACCGCACGGCTCTCGTATTGGAGGTGAACAAAAACGCAGGATTTCAAAGCGCCAATCCGACGAGAACGGAGCCGGTCTCCGCTGCGTCCCGCGCCCTGAAAATGGTCACCGGACTGGCGCTCATCTTCGGGCTGTTCGGATTATTCTATGCCTGGAAAGCCCGGCGCGCCGCAATATAACCCCAGGGAGCCTGGACTTGTAAGTGGCGACCTATTTCGAACTGAGTTGAAAGACAGTCCAAGACGCAAGCATAAGCAAAGGAGGTGGTCCGGAAAAGTACGATCAATATGGGCGCCCAGGCGTCCTGAGCATGCACTGTGAGTTCGATCCCCAATGACTATAAACATGGGGCAGGAGGCCGCTTCCCCTTGGCCGGTGAGCGCGGCCTCCTGCCCGGTGTGGCGCGAACGGGTCACGCTGTTTTTTTATTAGCACACGATCCCGCCGCCGCCAACACCTCTTTTATCGCGTTTTATCGCGATGAAAGGAGCGCAAACGGAGGTGCACTGTGTTGAAATCCACCAAGGTAAGGCTGTACTTTGCGGCATTGATTCTGGGTCTGATCGATTATGGTTGGGCGCCGCCGGGCTTTGCCGCCGACGATGCGAGCCCGCAACCCGTCCAGGCCGAAACCGTCGAGCCGGCAAAAAAAGCGGTCCAATTGGATGATGTGGTCGTACGTGGCGATTTAAGCCAGAAGAATTTAGAGGCTACCTCGACAACGGTACTGACCAATGAGGAGATTAGCAACCGAGTATATGAAACACCTTTGGAGATTGTCGGCCTTGTCCCCGGCGTTTCCATTAATCAGTACAAGCAGGGCGGAACGGCCGCGAGCTTTCAAATGCGCGGGTTCACGCGGATCTCCCACGGCGCCGATGCGGCCTTCTATCTGGACGGCATTCCTCTTAACGAAGGCGATGGCTATGCCGACACCAACGTCGTTAACCCTGAAGAGATAGAGCGGGTCGAGTTGATCAAGGGACCCGTTTCTCCGCTCTATGGCAATTATGCTTCGGCCGGTGTGCTTCACTTTTACACACTAAAAAAAGTGGACCATCAGCATGTCAAGTTGCTGTATGGGCCCGACAACACCTATGAGGGCAATTACGTGGGCGGCTTTACAGGTGAAGATGGAAAAACGGACCATGTATATTCATTTCAAACCTATCATACCGATGGGTATCAGGACAATTCGGAGTGGGACAAGTTAAATGGCGCGGCGCGGATTACCCGTCATCTGACCGACGCGCTGGAAGCACGGCTCAGCCTGCGCGGGTTCAATTCCGACTGGGACGCTCCCGGGTGGCTGAACAAAGAACAATATGAAAATGACCCTAAACAATCGGCCAATGACACGAATGGCGGCAGCAAAGATCTTGTTTCCGGTAAAATCGATCTTGACTATCTGCTCACGTCAGACTCCAAGATCCTGTTCCAGCTCTGGCGCTATGATCAGAATTTTAAAAGATATTACGCGAATAGTGAAGAAGGGGTGGCGCCGGGGGCCAACGTCGGCAATCTGCGCGATTTCGACCGCCTGGCCTATGGTGCCGGAGCGAGCTACAATTTTGTCGGCGACGTACTGGGCAGGCAGTTGAGCTTTACGGCGGGAACCGACTACATGATGGAGCAGGAAGATCGCAAAAGATGGTACCTGACAGCCGGTAACGGTCGCAACAAAGGCGCCCAATACATCGATTATAATTACGATTTCGAGTCGCTCGGCGTGTATACCGATGTCAACTATCAAGTCGTTCAACCCCTCAAGCTGATCCTTGGCGGGCGTTACGACCACTTTGCCGGAGAATTGACCGACCATTTATTGAATGATCAAAAGTCTTCCATGGATGAAACGAATATCTTCAGCCCCAAGGGGGGCTTGCTGCTCAGCTTTCTGGACGAACGCCTCGAGTGCTTCGGCAACTACTCCCGCGGCTTTGCCATGATGTCCGGTTTTGCCGAACAAGCCCAGTACACCCAAGAGACCTGGGACCCGCAAATAAGGACGCAGTATGAACTGGGCCTGCGCGTAAAGCCGGTCCACTGGTTCAGCGGTCAACTGATCGGCTTTCGCTTGGATACCAGCGACGATTTTATTCAGGATCCGGTTACCCTTGAATACGAAAATGCCGGTGAAACCATTCGCGACGGCATTGAGGTGACGCTTGATTTTTATGCTTTTGACTACGGCTACCTGCATGGCGACTACGCTTATATCGATGCTGAATATGATACCTATTCGACCGGCGGCGTGTCGTATGACGGCAACACCCTTCCGGGAGTACCGGAAGATATCGTCAATGTCGAGCTGGGCTACAACGCCCCCAAAGGCTTCGGCGGATGGCTCCGGTATCACTATCAATCCGGGGCGGTCTTGAACGATGCCAACACCATGGAGAGGGACTCGTGGGACAAGGTGGACGCGAATGTCTTCTATCGCTTCGGGGCTAAACCCAAGTACACCCTTGCGCTCGAAATACTCAACCTTTTCGACGAAACCTATGCCTCCTCCGTAAGCTACTCGGGTGGAAACCTGCTCTACTCACCAGGGTTTCCGTTGTGCGCGTATGTTTCCTTCACGGTTGATTTTTAATCGTCGCATTAGGCTCGACAAGGCCATTGAAATACTTTTGCGCCTCCCGCCGCCGGCCTTTCAAGCCCAAAGCGGGAGGCCAGCTAACACTTATTGAATCCATAGGAGTAGTCCTACATGATACCTGAAATGATACCGGATGTTGTGCGCGGCCATGAGGTCTGGCTCGAACACATAACGCATAATCGCTCTGATGGTAAAACATTGGAATGCAAGCTGCTCTTCGGTCACAACATGGCCGTCGACGGCGTTGCCGATGTGACCGCCGCCCAAGCGGTCCTTATCGACCCACGCAATGTAAAGCACCGTCTCGAGATAGCCGCGGCGGATGGCGGCTTGATAGGCACGTTCACGCCAACCCTGGAAGGCAACCATATTGTTGCGGCTGAATATGATGCGGGCATCTACACGGTTACGGAAGACGGCTGGCATAAGGGTCCTAAAAAGGATTTTATAAACGTTAAACGAAGCGGGTATTACTACCAATATGCCAAGACCATCATCGCGGGACACGGGGCCATAAACCCAACCCCTACAATTGGGCAAGAGCTTGAAATCATCAATACAGGCGCGGGACATTACCATGCCTGGGATACCGTCGTTTTGCAGGTTTTATACGACGGCGCGGCACTTTCCGGCGGCGTCGTCACCGCGGCGGTCAGCGGCAGTAAAGGCAATGGGATCGATGTTGCCATCGGCATGGATGGGATGACGTCGATCACGCTGGATCGCCCCGGCAACTGGATGTTCAAGGTCAGGCACGCCGATCCGCGCAAGGGCGTTGAAGAGCTATACGATGAAAAAGTGACCACTTCCGTTTTTACGATCATGGGCGTTCATTGATATCAAACCAGCATATAAATGATTTCTAGACATTCGAATGGAGGGCCAAATGATTAATGAAGGCGATATTAAAGGCGTCATTGCCAAACGGTGGAGTGCGCGGGCAAGATCTTATGATTTCTCACCGGGGCACGGGATCCATTCCGACCTGGAGAAACAGGCGTGGCTGGGGATTTTATCGAACGCTTTGGATCATGAAGAAAAACTGAAAATCCTCGATGTGGGCACGGGTACGGGCGCTTTGGCGCTGTTGCTGGCGGAGATGAACCACGACGTATCCGGCATCGACTTGTCGGAGCAGATGCTGAAAAGAGCCCGCGAAAAAGCACGGACTGGTCGATTGAAAGTGGAGTTCAAGCTGGGCGACGCCGAGGCACCGCCCTTTGAAAAGGAATCCTTTGACGCGGTGGTCAGCCGGCATCTGCTCTGGACTCTGCCGAACCCGGACAAGGCCCTGCGCGCCTGGAAGCAGCTCCTGAAACCGGGGGGTCGCATCATCATCATCGATGGCAATTTCGAAAACGTGAGAACCGGAATTCAGGAGTTGTGGCGCTTCTTGGCCATGCCGCTGGTATTGATCACCGAACTCAGGGACCCCAGGATGCCCAAAAAGGACGTGGATGCGCATTTGCCCATGCGGCGGCGGGAGCGTCCCGCGGCGGACATTGAAATGCTCAAGGGCTTGGAATTGCAAACCGACGTCGCCAAAGTAAATCTTGTGCACAAATACTCTCTTCTCGAGTATTTGAAATACGGCTACTCCCAGCACAGTCAACATCAATTCGTGGTCAAGGGCATAAAGACAGCTTAGATAGTGGGCCTCTTTGTCCATGACCACATAGTAAAGGTATTAAAGGACGGTGAGAATGATGAGCAAGCTTTCGACGTTCAGGATATTGCTGCTGGTGTGTTTAACCTGGGTGGCTGGTTTGGGGGATAGTTACTCCAATGACAAGAGTGATCAGATCCTTGTCATGGGCGCGCAGCGCGATTTCAAAGACGCAAGCGAAGGCAAGCTGCTGGTGTTCAACACCCTGGTTACCCTGGACGCTTCCGGCCGGCTTGTGCCAGAGCTCGCGGAGGCGTGGGATGTTTCAGCGGACGGCAAGCTCTGGACCTTTGCGTTGCGGCAGGGGGTTCGGTACCATGACGGGTCCGTTTTCAATGCCAAGTCAGCCAAATTCGCCCTGGAGCGAGCAAAGACGGGGGCGATTTGGGCCAGAAATTTAGACGATATCAGAATTGTCGATGATCACACGTTGCAGGTGCTCTTCAACACCTACTACTACCCGTTCCTCTATGATCTGGCCAGCGCATGGCAAGCGGAGAACTTTGTCAGTCCCGCGGCGGTGGAACCGCCATGGGACCCCAAGGGTAAAATCGTCCACTTCATAGGAACCGGGCCCTTCAAGCTGATCGATTATCAAAAGGACCGGGAGGCGGTGCTGACCAGAAACGACGACTACTGGGGAAAAAAGCCCCGACTTCAGAAAATACTTTGGAAGTACACGCCCGATCCGTACGCTCAAATACTGGCTTTGAAAGCGGGCGAGCTGGATATCATCGGAGCTCCCGAGCACCACTCCAGCGTTCCCTTCATGAAGCTCGGCGAGCTTAAAGGCAATCCCGACCTTGCGGTGTCGATCCACTCCTACGGCCGCTACCAGGTGCTGGAATTCAATTGCCAGCTCCCGCCCTTCAATGACGTCAGGGTTCGCAAGGCACTCAATTGCGCCATAGACCGGTCAACGATGGTCAAGTCGCTATTCGAGGGGATCGCCGATCCCAGCGATCTGATTACCGATCCTAAATTTATCTGGGGGCCCTCCAACATTAAAAAGGGTTATGCATTTGATCCCAAGATGGCCAAGTCGCTGCTGGCCGAAGCCGGCTGGGTCGATACAAACGCGGATGGCATTTTGGACAAGGATGGCCTGAATTTCGATATCGAGCTGTTGGTGCCCACGGGTGAAGCCAATGCCGATATGGTGGTTCTGGTGGTTCAATCGCAATTGAAAGCGATGGGCATCCGGCTGACGATTAAAAACCTCACCAATGCATGGGACCAGCGCTTAACCGGCAAGTACGACCTTTTCCTGGGCACCAGTGGCTGTCTGCCCTCGATACCTGGAGGGATAGGGGTTGCCGATAAGTACCACTCCAAAAGCGGATGGCCCTATGCCTATCACTCGGAACAACTGGATGCCTTGATCGAAGAGGCTTTTACCACCACCGATCCGGCGCGCATGCGGCAAAGATGCGACGCCATATGGACACTGTTGCAGGATGCCAACCCGTGTATTCCACTCTACGATATCGCCAAGGCCGTGGTCATGAATAAAAGGGTGCGCGGATTCAAGCACGGCGCGACGATGTTTGACATGGATTTGACGGATATTGTGCTGACCCAATGATAAAGTTCATTTTCTTTAGGCTTGTTTTTGCCGTGCTGGTCATGCTCGGCGCGGCAGTGCTTTCGTTTTCTCTGCTGGCGCTGGCACCGGGAAACGCTGCCGAGGCAATTCTGGTAAGGGAGCGTACCGAGGTCCCCCAGCTTGAAGAGGTGCGGATCTTCATGGAAAGGAACGGTTTAAACAACCCGATGCTGATCCGGTTATCGCAATGGTTTCAAATGATCAGTATTGGCAATCTGGGCACTTCTTTAAGAACCGGCGAGCCGGTGGCGAAGGAGTTCTGGTCGCGGTTCCCCGCGACTCTGGCGCTGGCGGTCGCGTCCATGCTGCTGGCGATAATTATTGCGCTTCCGTTGGGAGTCCTCTCGGCCGTCAAACGCAATTTGTTCATGGACCATGTTATCCGGATGGCCTCCCTATCGGGAGTATCGATGCCCAATTTCTGGATAGGTCTGCTCCTTATTCTGATTTTTGGCGTTCGTCTTGGCTGGGTTCCCACCTATGGCTATGGAAGCCTGAAGCACCTCATTCTTCCGGCGATCACCCTTGCAACGGGCATGACCGCGGTATTGATGCGCTTGCAACGGGCAAGCATGCTGGAAGTCTTGAATAAAAACTATATCAGGACCGCAAGGGCCAAGGGTGTGCCCGAAAGGGCGGTGATTGCAAAACACGCTTTTAGAAACACGCTGATTCCGGTTATCACGATCATCGGTATGCAACTCGCCCATCTGCTGTCCGGGGTTGTCATCGTGGAGCAGGTCTTCGCCTGGCCCGGCATCGGTCATTTTCTGGTCGATTCGATCAATGCCAGGGACTATCCGGTCATTCAGGGCTTTGTCTTGATGATTGCCGGTTGCTTCGTTATTACGAACCTGGTTGTGGATGTGCTTTATGCCTGCCTTGATCCGCGTGTCCGGTATGGAGGCAACCACTGATTTTATGGCGCACATCGTCCACGGATTGATAAAGGATCGGCTGGCAATCATAGGCGCGCTGATTCTGTTGGTACTAGTACTGATGGCTGTTCTGGCGCCGTATCTATCACCGTATAACCCTCTGGAATTGAACTTGGCCGAGCGGATAGCGGCTCCGAATAGCAAGCACCCCATGGGGACGGATTCAGTGGGCAGGGATGTCTTGAGCAGAATCATGCATGGCACCAGAATATCATTGGTGATGGCAGTCGTCGTCGTTACCATCGAGACCTTTGTCGGCGTGCTCGTGGGAACGGCCGCGGGCTATCTTGGCAAGGCTGTCGATGAAATCCTGATGAGGCTCGTCGACATTCTGATGGCCTTTCCCGGCATCATTTTGTCCCTGGTGATTGTGGGAATGCTGGATTCATCGTTTATGAATCTGATCATTGCGCTGAGCGCTTTGGGCTGGGTCAGATATGCAAGGGTTGTGCGCGGCTCCATTTTGGCCATCAAAGAGGAAGCCTTCATTGAATCCGCTAAAGCCATCGGATGCACTAAGCTGTGGATTGCGACCCGTCACGTCCTGCCGAATGTCATTTCTCCCATCATCGTGCTGACCGCGATGAATATGGGCACGATTATCATCTCAATCGCCGGGCTTAGTTTCATAGGACTGGGCATTCAGCCGCCAACACCCGAGTGGGGTATCATGCTCAGTGAAGGCAAGCCTTTCATGGAAAGTGCGCCCCACCTCATGATTTTTCCGGGCCTGATGATCATGCTGGCCGTGCTGGCGTTTAATTTTTTGGGTGACGGACTTCGCGACGTATTGGATATTCAAATGCAGAAAACCATGGAATAGTAAAACGGTTCCCCCCACGGATGGTCACCAGCAAAGATCGGCTGAGTGCCCGAATGAATTCGAGACGAAATTGCTTGATATCGAAGAGTTGAAGATAAGCTTTGCTGCCCGGACGGGTGCCGTACAAGCATCGGATGGAATCAGCCTGAGCATCAAACAAGGCGAAACTTTAGGCCTGGTCGGTGAATCCGGCTGCGGCAAGACGATGGTGGCGCTCAGCATCATGCGGTTGCTGCCCGCAAAAGCGAAAACCAGCGGCAGAATACTTTTCAAGGGCAAGGATCTATTCTTATTGTCCGAAAAAGAGATGCGGGAAATCAGGGGGCGGGAAATCGCCATGATTTTCGAACAACCGCAAACCTGTCTCAATCCTGTTTTTACGGTGGGCGATCAAATCGCTGAAGCCGTGCGAATCCAGGAGAAATGTTCCCGAAAGGCTTCAAGGCAAAAGGCTTTGGCGATGATGGAAATGGTAGGTATTGCTCTGCCGAAGAGAAAATACTATCAATATCCGCATGAATACAGCGGGGGGATGGTCCAGCGAGCGATGATTGCCATGGCGCTGGTACTCAGGCCCGCATTGCTCATCGCTGATGAGCCCACCATCTCTCTGGACGCCACCATCCAGGCGCAGATCATGCTGCTGCTTAAAGATTTGGTCGCGCGGTTCAACACCTCTTTACTCCTGATAACCCATGACCTGGCCGTAGTCGCCGGGATATGTCACCGTGTGGTTGTCCTGTATGCTGGTGGCATTGTGGAGGAAGGCCCGGTAAAAGAGGTTTTTGTCGCCCCCAAGCACCCTTATACCATGGCTCTGCTAAGGGCCGCGGCATACGAAGGGCCGGGACCCATTAACGGAACAGCTCTGGAACCGGCCGGCCTGTCTGATGGGTGCCGTTTCCATGCCCGCTGCAAATTCTCTCAAAATATTTGCCGCGAGGTGCTTCCGCGATTGAAAGAGGGCGTCCGATGTCACCTGCGAGGGAAGATATGATCGAAGTCAAAAACCTTAAAAAACACTTCTACGGCGGTTTGTTCCGCAAGCGCTGCGTGAAGGCCGTGGATGGCGTTTCATTTCGTATCGCGAGCGGCGAAAGCCTGGGCTTGGTCGGAGAAAGTGGCAGCGGTAAAACCACGGTGGGCCGTTGCATGCTTCGCTTAATAGAACCTACCGCCGGCGAGATCCATTTTCGGGGAAAGAACATATTGGCAATGAACGGCGATCTTAGATTCATGCGGCAATATATGCAGATCATCTTCCAAGATGCCAACGGCTCCCTGAATCCTAGAATGAAAGCTATTGACCTTGTTGTTGAACCATTCAGAATCCATAAGCGGCTCAATGGCCAGGCAAGGGAAACGGCCGCTGAGCTTATGAATTCAGTGGGCCTCTCCGCGGACTTGCTGGAGCGATTTCCTCACGAGCTGTCCGGAGGGCAAAGGCAGCGCATTGGGGTCGCCCGAGCCATCAGCATCAATCCCGCGCTTGTCGTCGCCGATGAAGCCGCCGCCTCATTGGACCCGATAGCGCAATTACAGATGATGGATCTTTTTAAAAAGCTTGAAGCAGAGCGCGGAATCAGTTTTCTCTACATATCGCACAACCTCAATATGATTCGGCGGCTGGCCAATAGAATGGCCGTGATGTACCGTGGGCGGTTTGTTGAATTTGGCGAGACGGCGGATGTATGCACCAATGCGGCCCACCCTTACACTCAGGCGCTGCTGTCCGCGGTGCCAAGCCTCGATCCCTCGGCCATGCCACAACCCATGAGCAAGCCGGGAGAACTTCTTCGTATTTCCCAGTCTGCCTCGGGATGTTACTTTCATCCCCGCTGTCCTCACGCACAGTCCGTCTGTGCGCATGAAGCTCCCGCGAAAAGAGTTGTCAACGAAGGCCACTGGGTCTGGTGTCATGCTTGACCTGTTGACTCCGCCGGCCAAGGCAGGGCACACCTGATAAAGCGGCCGAGCGATTCGGATAACCGCAATGAATAAGCAAAGAGGATAACCCATGAAAGCACTGGTAATCTGCTTCTCACAGACCGGCAACACCCGCAAGATCGCCGAGAACCTCCGCGCCAGGGCCAAAGACATCTAAGAGCGCGAATATAAATCTTGCAAAATCGCGGGCCGCAAATTATAAAAATCGCGGGATCTGAAATTAGAGAAACGCGGAAGGAGCGGCCGGCATGACCCAGTATTACCCACG
>JBAQGR010000607.1:0-2281 GCA_049287895.1 Desulfatitalea sp. | reverse complement strand
CAGGCGCTCTCCGCCTACAACGCCGGTCCCGGAGCGGTCATGAAGTACGACGGCCAGGTGCCCTACCGCGAAACACGCAATTATGTCCAGAAGGTGATGCTCTTCGCCAAGCGATAGCCGCGTAAACTCTTCCCCTCCTGCTACACCACCTCTTTGACCGCTGAAAGTACAGTCTCATAATTGGGTTCAGTGCTCACCTCTTTGACCAGTTGATGGTAGCGCACCACCCCCTGACGGTCGAGCACGATTACGGCCCTGGCCAGCAGGCGCAGTTCATTGATCAGAAGGCCTGTGGCCTGGCCGAAGTCGGCCTTGCGGTAGTCGGACAGGGTCGTGACGTTTTTTACGCCGGCCGCGCCGCACCAGCGTTTCTGGGCAAAGGGCAGATCCATGCTCACCGTGAGGACTACCACGTCATTGCCCAGGGAGGTGGCTTCGGTGTTGAAGCGCCGGGTCTGCATGTCGCACACCGATGTGTCTAGTGACGAGACCACCGAAAGGATCACCACCTTGCCGCGGTAGTCGGAGATTCTGACCGGTTTCATGTTGTTGTCGATCAGCATGGCATCCGGCAGCGGGGCACCCACCTGGAGTGGCTTGCCGGCCAGGGTCAGTGGGTTTCCGTTCACGGTGACGATATTCTTTGCTTCGCTCATGGGGCCTCCTTTTTCAAAGTGTGTTGCGGGATGTTGGAGAAGGCGCGGCCTGTGCCGCTGAAGCGGGCTCGCGTTGCGATCTTTCGAGAGGGGCAATCCATCATCCAACGATGGTTAACCATAAGAAGGTGCGCGCCAGATGCAAGGCGTCCACTCGGAAAAATCGCCGGCTGATATGAGCATACGCTCTTTTCCCTTGACTTGGAAAGTTGGCGGCGGTAGATGGATTTGGGCATATGCTCATAACGAACAAGAGGTGACCATGCCGCGACCCCGAAAATGCAGAGCTATCCAAGCCGCGCCGGAGGTGACCTATTTCAAGCCCCGGGGTGTGCCGCTGAGGGAACTGGGCGAAGTGGATCTGCCCCTGGACGGTTTTGAAGCCATCCGCCTGGCCGACCACGAGGGGTTCAGCCATGAAGAGGCGGCCCTGAGGATGCAGGTGTCGCGGCAGACCTTCGGACGCATTCTTTCCGCGGCGCGCGCCGCGGTGGCCAAGGCTCTGGTCGGGGGGCTGGCGTTGCGTATCCATGGCGGCGATTACCACCCCGCGCGGCAGGATCCGGGGTCCGATGCGGAATCGTCGTCGGAATCTGCCGAACCGTCCGCCGGCGAGCCGTCTACCCGCATCAATAAGGAATATCGATGAAAGCATCAACGAAAGGACAGGAGGAAAAAATGAGCACAGTCGTTATCGCGGTTCCATCGGAAGATCCCGGAGGCCTGGACGCGCCCCTGGGCGCCCACTTCGGTCATTGCGCGCTTTACACCATCGTGGACGTGAAGGACGGCGCCATCCATGACGTCCGCGTGGTTCCCAACGTGCCGCACCAGGAAGGCGGCTGCCTGGCGCCGGTCCAGTACCTGGCCGGCGAGGGCGTGCAGCAATTGATTGCCGGCGGCATGGGGTTGCGGCCCCTGATGGGGTTCAACCAGGTGGGCATTCAAGTCCTGCACGGCGGCGATGCCCACACGGTGGGTGAGGCGGTACAGTCGGCTATCGCGGGCAAGCTGCCCCAGTTTCAGCAGATGCAAACCTGTGGCGGCTGCGGAGAGCATTAGCGAGGCTATGATCCGTTTATCCGAGAAGCAGGCCTATGGATTCAGCACCGCTTTCAATGCTTCGCCGATATCCTGGATGCGGTAGGGTTTCTGGACTGCTTTTTGGAAACCATAGGCGGAGTAGTTGGCCATGATCGGGTCGTTGGAATAGCCGCTGGAGACGATGGCTTTGACGTGGGGGTCCATTTCGCGCAGGCGTTTGACGGCCTCTTTGCCGCCCATCGCGCCCGGCACGGTGAGGTCCAGGATCACGGCAGCGAAGCCCGACCCTTCTACTTGCGCCTCTTTGTAAGCCCGCAGCGCCTCTTCACCGTTTTTAACCGTCGTGACATCGTATCCGATCAGCTTGAGCATCTCCTGGACCAACTCGCGAATGAACGGTTCGTCATCCATCACCAGGATACGGCCGCTGCCTTTGCTCGGTGGGCTCTCGATCTCGATGGGGCGGATCTCCGCCGCCGGCACGGCGGGCAGGTAGATGTTGAAGGTCGTTCCCTCGCCGAGCTGCGAATCCACGGAGATGCGGCCGTTGTGCTTGTCGATGATCGCATAGACCACGGCCA
>JBAQGR010000606.1:0-7527 GCA_049287895.1 Desulfatitalea sp. | reverse complement strand
CCTGACGATGGGGCAGGCCGTCGAACTGGCCCGAATTGATCATAGCCCCTTCGCCGGCATAGGCTTCGGTCATGGCCGTTCCGTCCAGGGCGGGACCCGGCGGCTGGACTACCGGCACGATGGGCAGCCCGTACTTGCGGGCGAAATCGAAATCGCGCTGGTCGTGGGCCGGCACCGACATGACGGCGCCGGTGCCATACTCCATCAAGGCAAAGTTGGCGGTGTAGATGGGCATGCGCCGCCCGTTCATGGGGTTGAGGCAATAGCGGCCGGTGAAGACACCCTCTTTTTCATAATTTTCCAATGCCTTGCTGCTGCGATCCTGCAGGCTGATACGTTCGATGAAGCGGCTCACCGCCTCGACCTGGGGGGTGCCGGCCGCCAGTTGCGGCACCAGGGGATGTTCGGGTGCCAGGCACATGAAAGTGGCGCCGAAGACCGTGTCGTGCCGGGTGGTGAACACCGGGATGACCCACTCGCTCTGCTCCACGGCAAAACGGATCTCCGCCCCCTGGCTGCGGCCGATCCAGTTCTTCTGCATGGTGAGGACCTTGTCCGGCCATCCCGGCAGTTGGTCGCAGTAGAGCAGAAGATCTTCGGCATAGTCGGTGATGCGGAAAAACCACTGGTTGAGCTTTTTCTGGCGCACCGGCTTGCCACAGCGCCAGCACATGCCCGCTTCGACCTGTTCGTTGGCCAGCACCGTCTGGCACGGATCGCACCAGTTGACATAAGCCTCCTTGCGGTAGGCCATGCCCTTTTCGTACATCTTGAGAAAGAGCCACTGCTCCCAGCGGTAGTATTCGGGCTTGCAGGTGGCGATCTCCCGGTTCCAGTCGTAGGAGAAGCCCAACTGCTTGAGCTGATTGCGCATGTAGGCGATGTTGTCGTAGGTCCACACCGCCGGATGGCTGTTGTTGGCGATGGCGGCGTTTTCCGCCGGCATGCCGAAGGCATCCCATCCCATGGGATGGAGCACGTTGAAGCCCTTCATGCGTTTATAGCGGGCCACCACATCGCCGATGGTGTAGTTGCGCACGTGGCCCATGTGGATTTTGCCCGATGGGTAGGGGAACATCTCCAATAGATAATATTTGGGGGCGTCTGCCTGGACCTCCACCTTGAACAACCCGGACTGGTCCCAGGCCGTTTGCCACTTTTTTTCAATCGCGCGCGCTTTATATCGCTCTTCCATTACAGTTCACCTATTTTCAACAGCTTGTTAAGATTTTGATTTCCAATGCCATAACTTTCCGGAAAGTGCAATACGAGAAGAAGGTATTGTGTTGACTTCAGTGCGGCAATTACATATCAATCAGCGAGTTACCTTCACCGCAGACCCGATATCCCACGACTCATTGGACCATAGGAACAAATCAAGCATGAGCAGCAAAATTTTGATCAACGCCATCGATCCGGAAGAAGTGCGTATCGCCAAGGTCAAAGAGAACCGCATGGAAGAGTTTCAGATCGAGACAGCCGGCAGGGAAATCACCCATGGTAATATCTACAAAGGCATCATCACGCGGGTGGAACCGAGTCTGCAAGCCGTATTCGTCGACTACGGCACCGAACGCAACGGCTTTTTGCAGCAGAATGAAATCCACAGCGACTTTTTCCAGGAAAATATCACCGGTGACCGCTCCCTGGAAAAGCTGGTTGTTCGCGGGCAAGAACTGATGGTCCAGGTGACCAAAGATCCGATGATGAAAAAGGGGGCCATGCTGACCACCTTCATTTCATTGCCCGGTCGCTTCATCGTCTTGATGCCGGGAACAGACAACCGCGGCATCTCGCGCAAAATAGAGGACGAGGAGGAGCGCAAACGGCTCAAGGAGGTGTTGCAGGCTGTCAAGATACCCGAAGGGTTCGGCGTCATCGTGCGCACGGCCGGCCTGGGGTGCAATAAAACCCAAATCATCAAAGATCTCAGTTATCTGATACGGCTATGGCGCAATATCAACGAGAAAGGCCTGCACGAAACGGCACCCGCGGTATTATATAAGGAGCGCAGTCTGGCGGTGCGTTCGATCCGCGACTACTTTACCGCGGACGTGAACGAGATCCTCATTGACGACGAGGGCGTTTACCAGGAGGTCAAGAATTTCGTTCAGATCATCTCCCCGCGGCACAGCCACATCGTCAAACATCATGCGGCCGACAAACCGATTTTCTCCAAATACCAACTGGAAGATCAAATCGCCACCATCTTTGAAAACCGGGTGTCCCTCAAATCGGGCGGATCGATCGTTATCGAGCAGACCGAAGCCCTGGTGGCCATCGATGTCAATTCCGGCAGAGCCACCAAAGAGAAAGACCTGGAGCAGACGGCGTTGACCACCAATCTGGAAGCGGCCGAAGAGGTGGCCCGCCAGGTGCGGCTCAGGGATTTGGGTGGTCTGATCGTGGTGGATTTTATCGATATGCGCGAGAATAAGAACCGCGGTGCCGTGGAGCGCGCCTTGCGCGAGCATGTCAAGGGCGACAAGGCCAGGACGCGCATCGGGCGCATCTCGCAATTCGGTCTGCTGGAGATGGTGCGCCAGCGCATCGCTCCCTCCATCGAGTTCGGGCGACTGGTGCCCTGTCCCTATTGCATGGGCAAGGGGCTGACCCCCTCCACGGAAACGCTGGCCATCAAATTTTTGCGACAGCTCAAGACGCTGACCCACAAAACCGGCCTGCAGCGGGTCCACGGTAGCATCCCCAAGGCGGTGGCCGACTATGTGTTGAACAAAAAGCGCAAAGAGATCGTCGAACTGGAAATGCAGCGTGGTTTTGCGCTGACCATCGAGGGGAACGAAAATATGGCACCCCACGAATGCCAGATTGAATGTGATCCGGAGTGCTAAGAAGGATTTGACCTGCACGGTCATTTCAAGTATACCAGCGCCGGCTTGTGTATCCTCGCGCTAAGTGAGTTGTTTCGAGTTCGGAGCCAGTCGGATTTGTACAAGTATCATTTATTAAAGGGAGGTTTTCCAGAATGAATATCGCCTATGCCATGGGTCAAGGCGGCGGGCCGGCTGCCGAAGGAGCAGCAGGGTTTTTGTCGACTCCTCTGCTGCCCATTATTTTGATGCTGGCCATCATGTGGTTTTTGCTGATTCGGCCACAACAGAAAAAGCAGAAAGAGCACCGCGAGTTGCTCAGTAATCTGAAAAAAGGGGATATGATCATCACTTCGGGCGGATTGTACGGGCGCATCACCGGCATCACCGATGCCGTCCTCACCGTGGAAATCGCGGACAAAGTGCGAGTTAAGGTCAGCCGCGGCCATATTTCCGGTCTGGCCCAGGCGACCAAGCCTTCCACCCCTCCGGATAAAGAGAAGACGGAAACCGAAAGCAAGTAGCGAGCCCCGAGTGCTCGGTTTCCCGGCCGGCGCATCGGCCATGCGCCCATCGCCCGCGTCCGCTCAGCGACACCCGATCACAGACGATAGTAGAGGAGCGAAGCATTGAAAACACCTTACTGGCGCCCCATCGTTGTAGTAGTGGTCTTATTGGCCGCACTGGTTTGCGTGCTGCCGACCATCCAGATGATTTCGGAGAAACGAGACCAGCCAACCCTTTGGCCTTACAGGAAGATCAATCTGGGTCTCGACCTTCAGGGCGGTATGCATTTGGTTTTGCAGGTGGATCTCGACAAGGCGGTTGAAAGCACGGTGGATCGTTCGTTCGACGATTTGCGCTCTTTTGTGCGTCAAAGCCACATCCGGCCTAAAGCGCTACGGCGGATCGACGCCACCACCTTTGCCATCAGCCTGGCCGAGGCGGAGAAGTTTGCCGAATCTAAAGGGTTGATCGCCAATGAATTCAGGGATTACAGCATCGACGAGAAAGCATTGGATGGCGATGCGGCGCTCTATTTAGCGCTTAAAGCGGATGAGGTTAAAAACATCAAACGCCTGGCGTTCGAAAAAGCGGTCATGAAGGTGCACAACCGCGTGGACGAATATGGCGCCCGCGAGCCCGAAATCCGTCCCCAGGGCGAGGACCGCATCATGGTGCAACTGCCGGGCGTGATCGATGCCGAAAAAGCGCGTAAGGAGATCGGCCGCACCGGCAACCTGGAGTTCAAACTGGTGGACGAGTCCCACGAAGTGGGCGAGGCGCTCAAAGGCACCATGCCCGCCGGCAGCGAGGTCAGGTATTACCGCAAGGATGACCCCGAAATGGCCGGCCGTCCGATTCTGCTCAAGAAAGAGACATTGCTCACCGGCGACTACCTGAGCGAGGCGCGCGTACAGTTTGATCGTTCCACCGGCAAACCCTATGTGGCCATCAAGTTCAACACCAAGGGGTCGCGCATTTTCGCCCAGATCACCGAAGAAAACATCAATAAACGATTGGCCATCGTGCTGGACGGTGAAGTCTATTCGGCCCCCGTGATCCGTTCCAAAATCGTGGGCGAAGGCATCATCGAAGGCAACTTCAACGACGAAAGCGCCAAGAGCCTGGCCCTGGTTTTGCGCGAAGCGTTCCCCACACCGGTTAAGATCCTGTATGAAAAATCGGTGGGGCCCTCGCTCGGGCAGGACTCCATCCGCATGGGCTTGATCTCCATGATCATCGGCGGCGTGATGGTGATCTTGATGATGCTCATTTACTACCGGGGCGCCGGCGTCATCGCCAATATTGCCCTTTTGGCCAATATCCTGATGATCCTCGGAGGGCTGGCGGCTTTCGAGGCCACCCTGACCTTGCCCGGCCTCGCCGGCATCATCCTTACTATCGGCATGAGCGTGGATGGCAACGTTCTGATCTACGAGCGTATCCGCGAAGAGTTGCGCCTGGGCAAATCTCCCCTGGCCGCGGTTCAAGCCGGGTTCGAGCGCGCCTCGCTGACCATCCTGGATTCCAATGTCACCACTTTCATCGCCGCCCTGGTGCTGTTCCAGTTCGGCAGCGGACCGGTCAAAGGCTTTGCCGTGACCCTCAGCCTGGGGGTGGTTTGCAGCGTTTTGGCAGCACTGCTCTTCTCGCGGGTGATCTTCGATTATTTTGTCATCAACCGTCGCGTCAAAACCTTAAGCATTTGATCCTTTGAGGGAAAAAAGCCATGTTTCAAATCATCAAACAAGACACCCGCTTTCCGTTTGTTGCCAAACGAAGAATCGCCTACGCCTTCTCTTTATTCCTGATTGGGGCCAGCCTGATCTCCCTGATCGTCCACGGCGGCCCTCGATACGGCGTTGAATTCGCCGGCGGCACCGAAGCGTTGATCAAATTTGACGGCAATGTTCCCATCGAAAAGGTCAAGGAAGCACTCCAAGCCGCAGGTATTGCCGGCGCCTCGGCGCAGCAATACGGTAAGGAGAGCGCTGATTTATATCGTATCCTCATCGCCGGCGATCAGGCCCAATCCGCCGACCTGGCCAAACGTCTTCAAGAGGGGTTGAGCATGGGCACCGGCGCCAAGGCCAGCGTCGAATCCTTTGAGATGGTCGGCCCACAGGTCGGCGAAACCTTGCGCGAAAAGGCGATGCTGGCCATCTTTTTCACCATGTTGATGATCACCATCTATATCTCGGGTCGCTTTGAACTCAAGTGGACGGTCAGCGGCATTACCGCCCTCATGCTTGGGTTGGTGGTGTACGTGCTCATGGTCATCGGTCTGAATATTCCCATCGTGACCATTGTGGCGCTTGTGGTTTCGCTGATCCTGTTCTGGTATCTCAATCTTAAATACGCCATGGGCGCCATCGTGGCCCTGCTTCACGATGTGATCATCACCGTGGGCATTTTCTCTTTGCTGGATAAGCAGTTCACCCTTACGGTTATCGCCGCCCTGCTCACCATCATTGGGTATTCACTCAATGACACCATCATCGTCTTTGACCGTATCCGGGAAAATCTACGCAAAAGCCAGAAGCAGCCCATGGCGGAAACGATCAACAAGAGCATCAACGAAACCCTGAGCCGCACGATCCTCACTGCCGGCGGCACCCTGCTCATGGTGATGGCCCTGCTCATTTGGGGCGGAAATACGATTCAAGATTTCGCATTTGCCCTGTTGGTGGGGATCCTCGTGGGAACATACTCTTCAATCTTTGTGGCCAGCCCCATTTTGTTGGCCTGGCAGAAGCGCAAATAGCCGCTATTGGACCAAGGAGAGTCGCGCCATCCGGAAAGAGGAATGAAACACCTTGTCCCCTGGTTGACCCTTAAAAGTGTCCCGGAGATCGGCAACCTGCTGTTCATGCGCCTGGTGCGCCATTTTGGTTCGCCGGACAAGGTGTTGTCCGCCCCATCCCAGGCTTTGGCTCATGTGGAAGGCATCTCGCCGCGTTTGGCCGACGCCATCCGCCGCCAGCGTACACCCGACTGGATATTCCGGGAAATCGATCAGACAGCCCAAAAAGGCTATGCCATCGTCACGGCTCTGGACGATGTCTACCCCGCGCTGCTGCGTCAAATTCCTGACCCGCCCCCCATTCTGTTCGTTTATGGCCGCCTGGAGCAACCCTTCTGTCCCATCGCCGTGGTCGGTTCGCGCAAGGCCACGACATACGGCCGCACCACCACGCACCAGCTGTGCGCCCAATTGGCCGAACGGGGGGCCACGGTGGTCAGCGGCATGGCCCGAGGCATCGACACCGCCGCCCACCAAGGCGCATTGGCGGGTGGCGGCCGCACTATCGCGGTATTGGGATCGGGGTTGAATCAAATCTATCCGGCCGAAAACCTCAAGCTCTTCCATCAGATTGCCGAAACCGGTTGCGTGGTCACCGAATTTTTCATGGACGCCGCGCCGGAGCCGCACCATTTCCCCATGCGCAACCGCATCATCAGCGGCATGACGCTGGGGACGGTCGTGGTCGAGGCCGCGCGTAACAGCGGTTCGTTGATCACCGCGCGGTTGGCCGCCGAGCAGAACCGCGACGTGTTTGCCGTGCCCGGAAGCATCCATGCGGCCAACGCCAAAGGCACCCATGACCTGATCAAGCAGGGGGCCAAACTGGTGGAAGAGGCCGACGACATCCTGGATGAGATCGCCCCCCAGTTGGCCCGGCCCGGCGCACCGGCCCCCACCGGTCGGAGCGCGGCGCTGCCACCGCTCTCCGACCTGGAGCAGCGCGTTCTGGCCGGTATGGATGTCTATCCGGTACATATCGACCAGCTGGCGCGGCGGTTGAAAATGCAGATCGGTCTGTTGAGCAGCACTCTTTCCCTATTGGAGCTCAAGGGGGCCATCCGCCAGGAGCCGGGGAAGAATTTTGTAAGGTGCAAGGGATAAGGGGGAGGGTCTCCTCGGGGGCAATTGGGTTTTTGCTTAAAAATATAATAATATCGTTAGATTGAAACGGTCGGGAAAAGTTTCCGGCCGTTTGAGGTTTACATTTGGGCCGTCATGCCCTAGCATGGGAGCCACTTTTGAAGTAGCCTTGAGACAGGTCCGGTGAAGACGCCTTCAGTGGGCCGGCGAGCGAAGCGAATCGCTGAATAAACGAATAACCAGCACTACATGAGGTAGATTGTGTCCGATAAGCCACTCGTTATCGTGGAGTCTCCAACCAAGATC
>JBAQGR010000605.1:0-2407 GCA_049287895.1 Desulfatitalea sp. | reverse complement strand
CAAGTGGCTATTTGCCTTAATAAAGAAGTTCTCTGTACCTTTTAAACAGGGATTGTCAAATTTCCCCAGCAATACCCAGGCGCTGCTCAGCTTGTCCGGATCGATCAATTCAAATTGAGGTAGCATTTAAATTACTCCAATGGTTTGGCGTCCAGGATCTTGATCTTGCCGTCGGCCAGCATCTTGCCTATGGTTTCCGGGCTTTTTTCGTATGTAAAGGTCTCGACGGTTCCGAAAGTATTACCGCTCTCGGTGCCCGTGTACTTGGTCAGGCCGTTGCCGGTGTAGTAATCGTTTGCGCCAAGCCTTCTTTGAAGGGATGCGCGGGTTTCGAACAGATTCTGTTCGTTGGGTGCATCGAAATAGCTGTTTTTAAATTCTTCGATATGCCCGGTGTTTTTAATATCGAGTCCATCAGTCTTGAACTCCTTCATCGCCGCAGCGTACTTTTCGCTGTACTCCGGAGTCATGACCTCCGAAACGAGTCCCGTGTCCAAGTCCTTTAGTTCGCTGCCGGCAAAATCCCCCAGCTTGTCGTAGGTGGGCACGATGGTGTGGGCGCCGGCGTCGGCGGCCCCTTCGGTGTCGACGATGATCATCTTGTATTCCGTGCCTGGGTCGTAGTCGCGGCCGGTCAGTTCGGTGAGCCGCCTGGGGTCGGTGTCGGCGTTCTCGATCTGGTCATAGGTGGTGGCCCAGTAGCGCACCTTGCCGTCGGGCATTTTGGGCCCGAGATAGCCGGCGGCGTTGTTCGCATGTGTGGATTCCATGATGATAACCACGAAGCGATCATTGACCTTGCCGGCCTTGGCCATGGCCTTGAGTTCATCGTCGCTGTAGTTGGCGACGTAGCCGGAGGTCGGGGTCAGGCGCGTGCGCGCCTGGTTCAGCCGGGCTTCGGCTTCGGCCAGATCCTTGGCCGGCACGCGGCCAAGCGCCGTCGGCCCCCCCTCCGGCGCCTCGGCCCGCTGCTGCTTTTGGACCTTGCCCTTGGCCGCGCCGCCCGGAAGGTCGTCCGCCCTTTTGGCCAGGATCGCGTCGAGCTTTTCGGTCAACTCGCGGGTGATGCGGCCGAACTGGTCGTCGATCATGGCCTTGGTCTGGCGCAGGCCGGCCAGCAGATCTTCGGTTTTGGCCCGCAGCGCGATCAGCCGCGCGGGCATATGCTGCTTGAGGCGCGATAGATTGTCAATGGCCGCGGCAAAAATGGCGTGGCCCTGGGCGGCGGCTTGTTGGGCATACTCCTTCAGCTTACCGGCTTTGAGCTCCTTGAGCCACTGGACCCCGTTGCCTTGCATGAAGTGGTTGAAAACGGCCAGGATCTTTTCGATGGGCGCCGATTTAAAGACCAGCTTGAGCACCCCTTTGAGCAATGAGCCGAGGCCGGGCACCAGTCCGATCAGGGTAAAGAACAGGCCCAACCAGACGGTGGACTCCTTAAAGCGCTTGTCCCAGGCGAGCATTTTGACATTGGCCGCGATGTCCCGGGCATCACCCACCTGGTCCACAAGGGGAATGGCGGTGATCACCGCGTTGGTGATGATCTGGCCCACGGTGGGATCTTCGTTGAAATCCCCCTGGATCATGCCCCAGGTCCAGCCGGCGGCATCGGTGGTTGTCCGCCAGGTTCGCGTGAGCGCGGCGGACATGCGGTCGGACCATCCGGGCGGGGCGCTGACCGGCGTCGGATGGCTGGCTATGAGGATGGCCTTTTGCTTGGGATCGTCAGAGTAGCGCACCTGCACATGGGAGACGGCAAGGGGAATGCCGGCCCGGGCCGTGCCGTCGCCGCCCAGGGTGCCTGCGGTCAACCGGCCGCCGCCGGGGTCAAAGACTTCGTACTTGGCCCCGGCCACGCCGCTGCCGTCGGCGTAGCGGTAGGCAAGGTCCACCCAGTTCTTTTGAGCCTCAGCGGCCGGGCGCTTGATGGGCGCGAGCGGGTCGAGCTCTTTTTTGGGCAGGGGGTCGCGCACCCGCAGCGGCTTGAGCTCCTCGGCGATTTGAGTCAACAGGTGGCGGGTCTGGGCCAGGGTCTGGGAAGGGGCCTTGGGGCCCGGCCCGCAAAGCAGGCCGGCCAGCACATCCAGGGGACCGTCGCCACCCTGGCCGTAACGCCGCGCAAAGTCGAGCAGCAGTTCGCGCAGGGGCGCATCGTGGATCAGGATCGATAGCTCGGCCCCGACCCGTTGCCTTTCGGCATAGGTGGCGGCGTGCTTGCGCACGGCGGCCGGGATGGCCTGGATCAGGCCGGGAAGATTGTCCGGCGCGGGTTGCGTTTTGGCCGGGGCCGGGGCGCTTTGGGCCAGGACCGCGAGTTGGTCCCGCAGCCGCGTGGTGAGGGTTTGGATGCGTTGCAGGGCATAATGGTCGTCGAGCAACGGTTCCTGGACAACGACGTGGGGCTCGG
>JBAQGR010000604.1:0-6491 GCA_049287895.1 Desulfatitalea sp. | reverse complement strand
GAAGTCATAGTCGAAATCGATCCACACATAGCGTCCATCCTCGTGGGTCACGTAGACATGGTCGTTGCGCAGGTCGCCATGGCGGAATCCGTGCTGGTGTAAGAAGCCGATCGCATCGATGGCCGGGATCAGGCGCCGCAGGATACCGGGCAGCTTGGTTTGGAAATAAATTTCGTGGGGCATCCGGAACTCGACCACATGGTTGAGAAAGTTGATGCCGCGCACGATATCCAGCACGCGCACGATATTGCCGCGACTGTCGGCGTAGGCCGAGCCTTGCATGAACTCCGGGCGTCCCGCCACCAGTTTTAAAATGGCGGCCTCCTTGGCCGGATCGCGAAAGCAGTGCACCGGTACGCTGCCCAAGTAGGTCATAAAAGATTCGGCGAAAGAGAGCTTGAGGATTTTGCGTTCCTGGGTGTCGCGCTCGATTACCTTCTTGACCCAGAACTTGGGATCTTCGATGCCGAAACGGTACTCGCGCTCTTCTCCGGTTACCAAAAAACTGCGACCCCCCACCTGGATTTCATCTCCGGGGCCAATTTCGTAGTAATCGCTGGTATCGGTGAAGATGCGTCCCGTTGGTTCCATTATCCGCCCTGGCGCATGCGCGGCGGCAGGTTGGCGATGGCGCCGCTGACCGTCTGTAAAAAGTTTCTCAGGCCGTTCTCTTCGATCACCAGCCCCAGATGCAGCGACATGACCGAGATCGAGTCCACGTCGTCCGGATGCAACGCGATGGTCTCGCCATGATAGATGCGCAGCAGCCCCACGATCGCCTTGCGGCTCTTGACGGGAAAGGAGAACATGGAGCGGATGTTCTCGGCCTGGGCCGCTTCCGGGTATTGGATGCGCGGGTCGCTCATCATATCCGGCACGAAGAACGGCACACCTTTGACAAAGGCATCGTCGCGATCGCCCAGCAGAAGGGGGCCTTTGCGCAGGTAGCTTTCGCTGAGGCCGTAACTGGCGACCCGAAACAGCTGCCCTTCGGTTTCGTCGTAGAGCATGATGCTGGCCCCTTTTACTTTGAAGGTACGGGCCATGCCCTCCACCATGTGATCCATGAGGATCGTCAGATCCTCATAGGTGGAGATGGCGCGGCTGATGGCCTTGAATGCTTTGAGGTCGAACCTTCGTTGCGGCGCACTGCTCATGGTTGTTGTCTCTCCGTGGCTTGGGTTTCCATGTCGACGATTTTCTGAAGCGCCTCCAGACTGAGGCGCCCTTGGACTCTTTTTTTGTTGATGAACACCGTGGGGGTGCTGTTTATGCCGTATTGATGGGTTTGCTCGATCTGCCGCTGCAGCGTCGCCAGGGTTTCGGGCTTGCCCATGCATTGGACGAACTCGGGTTCCGACACCCCGGAGAGCGCAACGACGTTTTTGAGGTCCTCGGGGGTGGGGTTGTTCAAGTGCAGTCCGAAGGCAGCGTGTTGGTAGGCGTCGAGCAGCCCCTGTTCGGCGGCGCAGATGGCGCCGAGGGCCAGATCGCAGGCACCCTTGTGCATAGGGTTCCGCATGAAGCGGTTGCAGGTGATGTCCAGCGGAAAATTCATGAAGCGGATGTGGACCCGCCCTGGATTGGCCGCGGCCAGTTGGTTCAGGATGTCGGTGGTATAGGCGCAGTATGGGCAGAGAAAATCGGAAAACTCGATGATGGTCACGGGTGCAGCGGGGTCACCGTGCACGTGCAGCGCCGATGGATCGATATCCTCCACCGCCTGTTGGGCGAACAGATCCACCGTGCGCCGGAGTTCGCTCGCATTGTATTTGAGGATATATTGGGTTTTGTTCCGGATCAGGTAGGCATTGGCGTCACGGGTGATACCCGCGGCAGCGGTGACGATGAGCGCGACGGCGAGCCCGGCCAGGAGCAGCGCCGATCGGTTTGCCGGTAAATCGCTTGGGGCTGCGGCCCGGAAGGGGCGAAACGGATTGTACCGGGAACGGATGAGCAACGCCAGGGAACTGCCGAAGAGCAGCAGATTGACGGTGTAGGTCAGCACGCACAACGGGCACAAGGCCTTTACGTAGGCCAGGCTGATGATCAGCAGGACGACGTCGGCGATGAGGCCCGCAAGGGTTATCCAGAAGAGCAGCACGGCCGCCGGTTTGGCCAGCGCGCGGGCGGTGAAGCCAAAAGCGCCGGCCGCGAAGAAGGTTACCAAGTAGAAAAAGAGACCGTAAATGGCCAGCGGGAAGCCGAAGAGTTTGGCATAGCGCGATTTGGAGACATTGGTGCAGCTGAAGAAGGAGTTTTGGTCCCCACATGCCTGGGCGCTGATCGGTTGTAAAATGGCCGGACCGTCTTTCCCCTGGTTGGGAAGATCGGCGTAGTAAAACTCCTCGGTCAGGGCAAAAGCGGATAGGAGGCCGATCCATGAGAGGAGTATGATCGCAGCTGGAAAGATCGCTCGTTTCAACATGCTGTCACTTCTGTTCTCGATGTTTCGACGGGTTTGGGAGTAGCGCCCGCCCGGTGGATACGCGGGGTCTGAAAACGGCCTTAATATGTTCCAATCGGGACTGGAAATCAACATCGCAATGGCGGGAGGCGACCGGCGGGTCGCCCCAACGAATGAAATCCTGGTTGATTTTGCGATGCGGGCCATGAAATAGTCGGCCTCGCGGGCACGGCCCTGGTATCGGGGCGTGGCGCAAGAGCGGAGCGAATGGGCTTATGCGGCCAGCAGTATTGCAAACGCCGGGGGTCATCACCGAAATCGTGCGCGGGATCGTGGACCGGGTCACCTACCACAATCCCGACAACGGCTGGTCGGTGCTGCGTGTGCTGCCGTTCGACAATCCCCACCAGCAGGAGACGGTCGTCGTCCATCAGACTAAGGTGTTCGCCGGGGCCACCATGGAGTTTCACGGCGCCTGGACCGTGCATCCCCGCCATGGGCGCCAGTTCAACGCCAGCGTGGCCGTGGAGAAAAAGCCGGCCACCCAGGCGGCCCTCGAACGCTACCTGGGCTCGGGACTGATTCACGGCGTGGGTCCCAAGACGGCCAAGAAGATCGTGCACCACTTCGGCAACGAGACCCTCGACGTATTCGAAGGCGCCATTGAACGGCTCACCGAAGTACCGGGGATCGCCCATAAGAAACTGGAGACGATCCGCGCGGCCTGGCGCGAGCACCGGGCCATCCGCGATGTGATGATGTTTCTGCAATCCCATGGCATCAGCACTCTTTTTGCCGTGCGCATCTACAAGGAGTACGGCGACAAGGCCATTGCCTATGTCTCCGAAGATCCCTACCGGCTGGCCAGCGATATCTACGGGATCGGCTTTTTTTCGGCCGACAAGGTGGCCCTCAGCTTCGGTTTGGCCGCCGACAGCCCCCAGCGTATCACGGCCGCCATCAAGCATGTGCTGGCGGCCAGCCGGCAGCTGGGCCACTGCTACCTGACCGCCGCGCAGATCGAAACCCAGGTCGCCGAACTGCTGGACCTCACCCTGGGCGAGCGCCTGGGAACGCTGCTCGACGCCATGCAGCAGGAGGGGCTGGTGATGGTCCGGCGCCTGGACACCCCGGCGGGCCGGAACAAGCCGTGCTATTACTCCCGGTCCCTTTACTACGACGAGCAGTACGTGGCCCGCGCCATCGCCGCCATGGGGCCGATGCCGGCCGTGGACAAGGCGCGCATCGCCCGGTGGCTCGACGCATACTGCCGGACCCAAGAGATTCAATTGAGCGCCGAGCAGCGCGCCGCCATCGAAGGGATCGCCGGTCACCGCTTTGCAATCCTCACCGGTGGTCCGGGGTGCGGCAAGACCACGGCCACGCGCATCCTGGTCCGACTGCTGGAGGCCATGGGGCGCCGGGTGCTGCTGGCCGCGCCCACCGGCCGGGCCGCCCAGCGCATGCTGGATGTGATCGGCAAAGAGGCCAAGACCATTCATCGTTTGCTGGAGTGGCAACAGAACGGTTTCAAAAAGAACGAAGAGGCACCCCTGACGGTCGATTTTCTGATCGTGGACGAATGTTCGATGCTGGATATCACTCTGACCGCCTCCCTGCTCAAGGCGGTTCCGGCCGGCAGCCAAGTGCTTTTCATCGGCGATGCCGATCAGCTGCCCTCGGTGGGCGCCGGCAACGTGCTCAGGGATATCATCGCTTCGCAGACCGTGCCCTGTTTCCGACTGACGCGCATCTTCCGCCAGGCCGAGCAGTCTCTGATCGTCCAATACGCCCACCAGATCAACAGCGGCCGGGTGCCCCATATCGATTCGCCCTTCAAGAAACCCGAAATCTGGCAATCGGGCGTCGACTGCCTCTTCCTGGATTCGGACGAGGCTACCCAGGAGCAGCTCGGTTTCGTCGGTCGCGTCAAACGGTTCTATGGGCCCGAAGTGGTCTATCCGGAGGGCGACGAGACGATCGACCCCTACGAGTTCCGCGTGGGCGAACCGCTGGTGCGCTACGGCTCGGAGCTGGTCATTCCCAAAAAATTCGAGCATGTCGATCTGGAGACGGTGCACCACTCGGGCAGCCGGGTGGAAGAGTTGCTTGCGGTGCTCAAACAGGTCCATCCCTGGTCTTCGCTGCATTACGGCCTTTCGGCCGTGGACATCGTCCCAAAACTCTACCTGGAGTGGATCCCCAAGTACATGGGCAAGGGGTGCGAGATCCAGGTCCTGGCCCCCATGGTGCGGGGCACGCTCGGCACGCTGAGCCTGAACGCCCTGATCCAGGCCAAGGCCAATCCGGCCGCCGAAGGCAAGCACCAACTGACCGTGGGCGAGCGGATCTTTCGCGACGGCGACCGGGTGATCCATCGCCGCAACAACTACGATCTGGGAGTGTTCAACGGCGACATCGGCGTTATCGAGCAGATCGACAACGCGCAGCTGACCTGCGTGGTGGCCTTCCCCGACCGTCGCAAAGTGTTCTACCAGCGCGAGGATATCGTGGAGCTCGACCTGGCCTATGCCATCACTATCCACAAATCTCAGGGCAGTGAATTCGAGGCCGTGATCATTCCCGTGCTGAGCCAGCATTTTAAAATGCTCTTCCGCAACCTGATCTACACCGGCCTGACCCGGGCGCGCAAACTGGCCGTGCTGGTAGGCACCCGCAAAGCCCTGGCCATGGCCGTGCACAATGAGGATACCAGCCGGCGGCAGACCGCCTTGAAAGAGCTGTTGGAAGGCACCCAGGTGAGGTGATGAATTGGTAAAAAACTTAACCGCCATCCAGACTCACAAAGCGCGCCTGTGGGGGGATCTGGCCATTTTAGCATCAGCCCTTTTTTTCTACCTCTCCACGGCGGTGGTCCGTTGGGGTCAGGGCCGGGTGGCGATCGATGCGGCCTATTACGTCTTTGCGCGCTTTGTCTTCGGCATCGTGATGGTGGGGGCGGTGATGGCCGCGGGACGAACCGGCTTGAAAATCCGCAGCTACCACCTGCTGCTCGGCCGGGCGGTGTTCAACTGCGTCGCGGTTTACTGCTTCTATAAGGCCGTGGCTTTGACCACGGTGGCCGAGGGCAACATCCTCAATATGACTTTCCCGCTGTTCGTCGCCCTGTTTTCGTGGATCTTTCTGAAAAAGCAGCGTGACCCCAAGGCGATCGTGATGGTGGTCGTGGCGTTTATCGGCGTATGGCTGGTGCTGGCGCCCGAATGGACGGTTTTAAAGACCGGCAGCCTGTGGGGGTTGGTTTCGGGAGTGACCGCGGCCGTGGCGATTCTTTACCTTAACTTGAGCCGGCGGGACCACGACACCAACACCATCCTGTTTTTCATGTTTGGCATCGGCGCGGTGACCATCTACGCCTTGTACCATCGCCATATCTTTTTGCCCGGCCCGACGGAAATTTTCTACCTGGCGCTCTGCGCCGGGTTGGGGGTGATCGGGCAGTATCTGCTTACAATCGGTTTTCGCTACGTAACGGCGGTGGAGGGCAGTATTGTCTCCTCGGCCCGCATTCTCATGGCCGCACTTTTAGGACCCGTTCTGGTGGGAGACCCCGCCTTGACCTCCGCCGGCTGGCTGGGGGCCTTTCTGATCTTCGGCGCCAACATCTATCTGGCGGTGCGCAAGGTGAGTGCCTGACCACCCCCCGCCGTCCTGAAATTCGGGATCGGTATCGATTTCCGATCCCGATCCCGATTGACCTTTGATGGGTGAGCGACGCTTATCGCCGCATCTCCTTGAAAATATTGCCGCGGCCGCTGTTCTGGGGTTCGCCGCGCGACGGACGCTCAGAGGAGGGCTGTCCCTGGCGCTCGTCCGACCGCTGCTCCCTGCGTTCGAACACTTTCTGCGCCGGGCGTTCGGGCTCAGATTGTGCCGGCTGCTGCTCCGTACGGGGTTGGAACACCCGTTCACGGCTGCGGGGCGACATGCTGTTGGCGGGTTGACCCGGCAGCGAGGGGCGGTTTTGATGGTCACGATCAGCTCCCTGCTGCTGGATGGCCCTCGGCAACCCCTCGGTCACTGCCGGCCGATTGCCCTGTTGGGCGGCGGCCGGCCGGTTGTG
>JBAQGR010000603.1:0-8521 GCA_049287895.1 Desulfatitalea sp. | reverse complement strand
GCCCCTATTGATACCTATGCGCGCCATATACAAACCCGAAAAAAGCCGACTCACCCGACCGTTCCCATCCCGGAACGGATGCAGCCACACCATGCGGTGGTGGCTGGCGGCCGCCGCAATCAGCCGTTCGTCGCCGTGGAATCCGGCAGGATGGTACAAGTCACTGAACTCTTCATATTTGCGGACCATCTCTCGGGCGGTCGGGCCATGGGGCGTCCGACCGCCGTCCAGCGATACATCGCCGTCGCGCAGTTGCCCCGGCATGACGGAGTAGGCGCTAAACCCGCCATGGTGGTGTGTGAATTGATGCTGTTCGGGTAACTGAGCGTAGAAGGTTTGGTGGATGCGCGCCACGAAATCCAACCCGCACGGATTGTTGGGCGGATCGGAAAGCATTTCCTGCATCAAGGCCCTTTCGGTGCGCACATGGGCTGCGCACAACTCTTGGGCATAGCGCTTCGGCTCTTCTCGGGAGTAGTCCTTGCGCAAGGCCGCCTCAATATCCAGGATGGTAGTCTTGTGCCCTTCAATCAGGTTGGAGTGGTAGCTGTTGACGAACCGCAGCCGGTCCCCTAGTACCCAGGCCGTCTCCTTAGCCACGCGCCCCTCCAGGGTGGACGAGGCGATGATTACCTCCTGGGCCATATCCTTGAGCTCCCCCAGCCGTTTGGTCGGCAGGGGCGGATGAAAAGAGAGGTTGAGTGTTGTGGCAACCATGCGATCAATCCATATTCCCATGTCCGGTTTTATTTCCGGTTAATATTACATAATTTCAATATATTCAATATTAATTAACAACTCATGGTGTCCGGTTGCACGAGGGAGGACAGGAACGCCGCATGTGGCCCAAGTTGCGGGCCACAGGGCTTTTTTGAATAGGCAGGTGAGAGTACACCCGGCGCGTGGCGGCGACGATCTCGATGCCTCCGAACTATTTTTTAGGCTCGGTTTTTTCGGGGGTTGTCGTCTTTGGAGCGTCACATGGCGCAACATCTTTGGAAGGTTGCTCCTTGGTAAACCCGGCCTTGACATCCTCGGCCACGTGGGTGCCGGACTCCTTGGCCTCCTGAAAGGCGTTTTTGGCGCCCTGGACCACATCCTTGGACACCTTGACGATCGTCTCCTTGGTCTCCTGGTAGGCGGTCTTGGAATCGTCGGCCACCTGACGCGCGGAACTGCCTACCGCTTCGCCCACCGAGGGAGACTCCTTTTTTTCTTCGGCCGCGCAAGGGGAGGCCACCACCGCGGCGGCGACCCAGACGATTGCCAACATCATGTAAATGAATCGTTTCATAGCGCTACTCCTCGTTCATTTCGTCGGCGCGGCCGGCGACGTCATTGCTTATCCGGCCCTGTCCACCGAGTTTAAACAGACTTGCGATGGTTTTACGGTCATACTTGCCGGCCGCGGTTAACGGGATCTTGGGGACCACCTTGATCCCACGCGGCCGGGCATAGGGCGCAAGGGTATCCAGCGACATGGTATCCACATCCACCGTCGCGCCATCGGCCTCGATCAGGGCCATGATCTGATTCTCCCGGCCTCCGGCCACGGGCAAAGAGATGGCCACTGCATCCTTGACGCCTGGGTGCTTCTTCAAACACTGGCGCACGGCCTCCAAGTCGACCCGTTGCCCGCCCACTTTGACGACGCCATCGGCCCGGCCGAGCAATCCGAACCGATTCCCGGCGGTGGCCTTCACGCGGTCGCCCATCACGAAATAGCCGTCCGGCAGCAACGCAAGCTCGGGCGACAGGTAATCGGAACGCACCTTGAGCCGCTCGCCCGCGACCTGGACGACGATGCCGGCACAAGGTCCAAAATCGGTTTGCCCCTGGGCCCTGACCCGCGACGCAATCCCGCCCGTTTCCGTGGACCCGTAGATCTCTGCAACGCCCACACCGGTTTGGGCGCTGAAGGCTACCGCATCCTCGGCCGCGAGCATGCCGGCCGACGAGAAGGCCAACCGCAAAAAAGGCGATTCGAACGGGTGGCCGTTCAAGGCCCGGTAGTGGGCCGGCACGCTGATCAGGATCGTGGCCTCGCTCTGGCGCACCGCCGCTTCGATCTCACTGGGAAAAGAGGGGGTCTGGGACGCCACACTGGCCGAGGCCAGCAGCGGCGTCAAAACAGCGTAGAGCAACCCATAGATATGGCTGGGGGCGACCGTGGCCACCAAGCGGTCTTCCTGGGTCACCGCATAGTTGGCGACGATGGCAAGCGTCTCGGCCATCAGGTTGCGGACCGTCTTGGTCCACATTTTAGGAGTGTCGGTAGAGCCACCGGTGAAGAGTCGTACCCACTCGGCATCGACGCTCCTGGGCGCCAGGGCCTCGATGGACGGCCAGGCCGCTGGCCCAACCGCGGGCACCACACACCGGGTCCCCAGCGGCACCGGCCGGGACTGATCGCTCACCACCATCCGAAAACCGGTCCTCTGGTGCAATTCGTCCAGCACCGCGGGGTTGAGGGCATAGGGTAAAATCAACGCCGGGCCTCCGGCCAGGGAAGCCAGCAATGCTGCCGCGACCACGGCTTTGTCCTGGGCGCACAGGCAAACCGGCGCTGCGTCAGCGCCGCCGCAACAGGCTTGGATGTGGGCCGCCATGGCATAGAGCGCGGCATAGGAGCTTTCCGCGATCACGAAAGCCTGCCGGGGGTCGCGCGGTCCGGCCAGCAGTCGACGAACCCATTTGCGCAGCTCGTCATCGCTGGTTCGTAAAGAAGTGGTGTGCAAAATATCCATTGGATCGATTCACTGTCATTCGTTAGGCGCAATCTATATGCCCGGCCGGCTGCTGTCAACCCGAGGGGACCGTTCCAGGAAAGGCCCGGCGAAGGGTTCTATGCCATTGTCTGGGAATCATCGCAACGACCTTGACAGGCGAGGCCGACTTATCTAAAAGTAGCCTTTGTCCGTAGGGACGAACCTTTCAACCAGCTGAATGCGCGCCATTGAACCGACATCCTGCACCCACATCCCAGTTTGAGTTTTCCAAGGAGGCCATCGCCCGGGCCGTGAGCCAGGGACGTCTGCTCTCCATGGAAATCGAATTCAGCCTGCGCTGCAACTTCCGCTGCCCTTACTGCTATGTGCCCACCAAAGAGCAGTTGCAGGGTGAACTCTCCGTGAAAGAGATCCAGGCCGCGATCCTTCAGGCCGAAGCACTGGGGGCCGGTAAAATCATCATCCTGGGCGGCGAGCCATCGATTTATCCCCACACTCCGGCATTGATCCACTTCATCAGGGACCGCGGCCTGGAGGTGGAGATGTTCACCAACGGCTCCGGCATCTCCGCTGATTTCGCCGAAATGCTCCACGCCCAGAAGGTGCGGGTCGTGCTCAAGATGAACTCGTTCGATGAAGCCCTTCAAAACCGGCTATCGGGCCACGCGGACGCTTTCCGGATCATCCACGCGGCCCTGGCCCGTCTCAAGGCCGCCGGCTATCCGTCCACGGAGCATTTTCTGGCGGTCAGTTCCATTATCTGCCGTCAAAACATCGAAGAGCTGCCGTGCTTGTGGCAGTGGCTGCGCGAACAACAGATCGCGCCCTATCTCGAAATCATCACGCCCCAGGCCAATGCCCGCGCCAATGAATGGTTGTATGTGCCGCCGCCCGAGTTGGAAAAGTTCTTCCAGCGCATCGCCGATCTGGACCTGCGCCTGTTCGGCCGCACGTGGGAGATCCAGCCGCCGCTGGTGGGCAACCGCTGCATGCGCCACCAGTTCTCCTGTCTGGTGACGGCCAAGGGCGACGTCATGCCCTGCGTGGGCGTCACCCTGCCCCTGGGCAACATCCGGCGCCAGCCCCTGACCGAAATTTTGGCCAACAGTCAGGTCCTCAAGGATCTGAAAAATTATCGCCGCACCATCAAAGGCGCCTGCCGCACCTGCGACCGGGCCGAAGAGTGCTATGGCTGCAGGGGAGCCGCCTTCCAGGTCACGGGCGACTATCTGGCGTCCGATCCGCTGTGCTGGCGCAATTGCCCGACGGCCCAATACCCTCCCGACCCCTCGTGTGCGGTGAACTCCCCTGGGCCGGCCGGCGATCCACGGGACGCCCGATAACTTCGGCCAGAGGTCGGATCTTCAACCCCTTTTGGGAGATACCCGCCAGAATCTTGCTCACTTCGCGCAGCCAATGGGAAATGGGCGCTGACCGCACCGGTAGACCGTCGTGCAACATGATGATGTCGTCAGACCGTACCCTCCGCAGAATGCGTTCGGCCAAACGGCCGATGGAGCGGTTGCCGCCGTCCCTGGCCAGACAACTGAAGGTTACGGCCGTCAGGCCCAAACCGGCCAAGACTTTGCCCATGAGCGGATAAGTAATGCCCACCGGCGGTCGAAAGAGCAACGGAGTGACTCCCAGGCCATCCAGAATTCTTTGGGTCGCGGCAATCTCCGCATTTACCTTTTGCGCTCCCTTGAAGGCCACCAGTGTATCGTGGCTGAAAGTGTGGTTGCCGATGGTATGGCCGCCGGCCAGGATCGCTTGGATCAAGGCCGGATGGGCCGCAGCCCTCTGCCCGATCACAAAGAAGGTGGCCGCCACGCCATGGGCGGCCAGCAGGTCGAGCAGCAACGGTGTGGTCGCTGGATCGGGACCATCGTCAAAGGTCAGGGCCACGATCCGCTGACCTGAACAGCCACGGCTGATGACCGGCAGGAACAAACCGAAACGGTACAAAAAAGGGGCGATCAGACAGAGAAGCAAAAAGAGCGCGGCCGGAATCAGCGCCAGGCGCGCATCGACCAGCGCCAATATCAGCGCACACAGCAGCGTCACCCCGCCGATTTGTTGTATCTTGCTCACTCAATGCCGCCTTGGGATCATCTCTTAACAGCGCACACCCACAACATCTCCCCCTTGCTTCCCGACGGGGCCATCTTTTTTACTTCAAAACCGTTGTGCGCCAAGATCGCCTGAATCTCTTCCGCCGAACGAAAACAGGTCGCAAGACCGTTTAGCCTGTTCCTGAAACGATCCACCCACCAGTGCCATGCCCAGCGGCGCTGGGGCACCATGACGGCGCGGATCACCAGCGGCGCACCGCCGGTCAAGCGGGCGTGTAACTGTTCCAGGGTCAGCCCCAGCGGTTCGTCGCTCAAGTAGTGCAGCATATCCAGCATGAAGGCCCCATCGGCGCCTGCGGGGGCCGGCGGTAAATCCGGTGCGCGGCCGCAGATCACCGTGCCATTGTCGCCCAGGGCGCGGGCCGCGGTCGAGACGCGGTCGGCCGCCGGTTCGATGCCGTATACATGGACTCCGGGATAGGTCTCGGCCAGCCAGCAGGCCGGCACGCCATAGCCGCTGCCGATGTCCAGCAGTGTCCTGGGCGCTTTGTCAAAAGCGATCACTCCGGGCAGTTCGGCGAACATGGGGTCGAGGCGCAGCTTGAAGCGGGCGAACAGGCGGGCGTTGGGCTCCATGCGCCGGTATCGCGCCCGCACCCGTTGCGCCAGGCTGGCCGACGCGGCCATGGGCCGGGCCGGCGTTTCAAAGCGGCGTTTGAGCAAAGGCGGCAGGATCAGGAAAGCGCCCAAAAGGGAGTAGCCAATCCCCAGGGTCCCCGCGATCCCGGCGCTTTTCAACAGGGCGTGTTGGGCCGCGGCCAAAACACCGAAGCCGATCAGCGTGGAGCTGGCCGCCATCACCACGGACGACCGGATCAGGGTGAAGGCTGGGTGCTTGGCGTTGCCATAGCGCTGATAGGAGCGCACCATGAAGAGCGAATAATTGACGCCGGTTCCCAGCACGATGACCGCCAGGATCAATGCGGGGATATCCAACGGCCGTCCCAGGAGAGACAAGGTCCCTAACGAACACACCATGGCGAACACCACCGGCGCCAGGGCGATGAGGGTCAACCCAAAGTCCAGGAAGAAGATAAGCAACAAGAGGGCCACGGCCGAGCCGACGATCGCCAGCAGCTTTCCAAACGTGTTGAACATCAAGTGGCCCAACCGTTTTGCAAACAGGTTGGGATCAAAAATCCTGGCCGTGTCGTGGTAGTGTTCATAAAATCCGTTGTCCGCATATTCCCGCGGCAGGGTCAGGCTGGCGAATTGACGCCATTGCCCAGTGCCGTGCCCCTCGACAACGCCCACCAATGGCCGGAAAATCTCGGGAATGCCCGGCGCCGGCAGCCGTTCTTCGGGATGGGTCAGGAGAGCGAAAAACGGTTCGAAGGCCTGGGGTGTGAATCCCGCCTGTACGCCGGCGGCCGGCAGCGCCAGGTTGAGTTCAGCCACGCGTGCAAGGGTCCAAAAGGATTTCCAGGCGACCAGATTGGCGGCGCTGCGTTCACTTCCCGGAAAAACCATGGATGGCAGAAAGGCTTGGGATAACATGGCCGGGTCCGGTTCGGCTTCCAGTTGGGCCAAGAGGCGGTCGTTTGTATTCTGCAGGCCTGCGATGGAATCTGCTTCCGTCATCAAGAAGATTTTGCTGAAAATGTCTCCCCATACCGAGGTCAGCTTTTCTTCCGCGGCCCGCGTGGCTTGACTGACGGTATTCATGGCGCTGAGGTTCACGTTGAATCCCGGTCGGGCGAAAAAGAGCATCACGCCGAAGAAGACCGTCGCGGCGATGGCCCCGGCGGTACCAAAAGAAAACAGGCGGTCGGCCACCTTGGGGAGCGGCAAATGGCGCTCCCGCGAAGCCGGCAGTGAGGGGAAGATCAGGGGAAAAATCGTATGGACAAATAGAAATCCGAAACAGCTTCCCAATGCGGAAAACAATCCCAGCTGCTGGAAGATGGGAAAGTCGCTCAGCATCAAAGCGCCGAAAGCGCCGACAGTGGTCAGCTCGGCCAGCAGCCCCACGGCCCATATCTCCCGGGCCGCCTCCTTGCCGAACGATTCCGTGGGGCGATCCAGGAACAGCAGATAGGCGATGCCTTGATCCACGGCAATGGAGATGATGGCACCGCCAAAGCCCAGAACCAGGATCGAAACCGATGGGCGCAATAGCGCAAAGACAAAGAAAGCGACCAATGTGCCCACGACGGCGGGCAGCAGGGAGAGCAGGCCGATCAAGGGTCTGGGAAACGCCAGCAGCAGCAATAAGGCGATGCCCAGCGTCGAGAAGAATACGGCGTTTTGCACGTCGGCCCGCACGATGACTTCATTGTCCAGGGCGGCCCGGTAGGCCCCCACCGGCGTCAATCGAACTTGCAGACCTCGGGCGCTAAAACGCGCCTGCATATCCACGCTCAACCGATCCAGATAGGCGGCCAGTTGGCGCGCGGAAGCGCTGTCCGTTCCCGAGGTGATGGGCACGGCGGTCAACAGCGCATGGCGGCCGTCGCCGGAGAGCAAATGCCCCTTATAGATCCTGGCGGACTGGGTGGGGGCCAGATGGATCAGCTTGGCCAGGACAATATCCTTGAGGCCCAAAGGGTCCTGGGCCATAACGCCGGCCTGGCCGATGCCGTCCATCTGGAGCAGCCCCTGCTGCAGCGCTTGCATCCGCCGGGCGACATTTTCCGGAGCGAGCAGCGGCCGGACCCGTTCTTCCAGTTCCTGCGCCGTGAACAATACCGGCAAGCTATCCACTACCCTCTGCATCAGCTGGGGCAGGCCTTTGGCCATATCCTGCATGCCCACGCGCTTGAACAACCCGCTGCTGCGCAGGGCCTCCTCCACCTCGAGAGCGCACATGACCAGCTCGTCCGCATCGTCGCTCTCCAGACCCACGTCAATGGTCAACTGGTCCTGGAAGGGGTGGTTCTTGAAAATGTGCATAGCATCGCGCAGCACCGGATCGTCCTGGGGCAATGAGGAGACAATATCGGTATCGATACGAATATGCTGCCAGCCGACGGCGAACAGAGCGACGGCGGCCAGGACGACGAAGAGCAGCAGAGGCAGATTGGTACGGTCAGATTTCATTTGCACCCGATTCATCTTTTACAAAACCAGCCACAACAGTACCCCCAGGCCAACCAGATGTGCGATCACCAGCGCAGCCCTGTGGCGGTAGTACCACTCGTTGAACTTCTGGATACGACGCAAGCCACCACACCAGAGCCGGAACGTTTCCAGGCGCTGATGCCGCCGATTGTCCGAGGCCGAATCGCTTTGGAAGGCAAAGAACGGATAGCAGGCGTAAACGCCATGGTTCAAGCGGCTCAACATAGCATCGAACGGTACGCCGCGCCACGGGTTTTGAACCATCTCTTCGGCACACGAACGATGCAGGGCATAGGCATGCGACAGGCAGCGGCAGACCACCTGCCGCACCGCCGGCGTCTCGGTGGCACGGCTGCGCTTCACCATGCATCCCAAAAAAAATATTTGCCAATCGGGGTGCCGCTCCAGAAAAGCGAGGGCTGCACTCAATCGCTTCGGGCTGAAGCGCTCGAAGATCACATCGTCCTCGAAGATGAGCACACGCTGGGCACCGTCGGCCAACCCCTGGCGCATGCAGGCCATATGGGATTCGTAAATGCCCTGCTCGCAGTCCGTGGGATGGCGCGCGACCGTCATATAGGTCACCTGCCCGGCGAGACC
>JBAQGR010000602.1:0-11705 GCA_049287895.1 Desulfatitalea sp. | reverse complement strand
CACCTTTTATTGCGATGACTGTTTGAGCCGTTCGGGCATAACCAAGCACCTGTCGGGTCATCTTGAGAAGATCGATATAAGCGGCCTTGCGCTGGCTCTCGCCCTTGGCGTTCATCACAGCCAGCATACGGCGTTTGGCCCGGCGGCAGTGGAACTGGGCTCCTCAGCCTATTAATTGGAAGAAAGAAGAAAGTTTAAGAGCACTATTACTCTTGAAATAGATCAAGCCCGATTACATCATTTAATTTTAGTTTGTGTGGCGCAGGAGCGTACACACAAGCCATATTTTTTTTAGTGCCATCTTTTTATCCTACGACTTTGCAATGCTGAAAATATACGATACCCCTTTCATTCGATCATGGGCTCGTATAGACACTACCAATATCTTGAGGTAGGGCTTTATCACTTTCTCATCAAACCTCGGGAATCCCTTGTCACCCTCTGCGGCCGGGGATTCCATCTATCGACATAAACACAGAGAGCTCTAACCACCTATGTGCGCCTTGCCTTGCTGCTATAGCCCTGGTTGACCTCAGCGGCCTTCTAATCCCCATGCCACCCCGGATGTCAATGGATCTGAATAGACGTGATCGGACGAATGAAATAAAAAAGGCCCTGATATTTAGGGCTTTTTTTACATTATCGGACCATGCTGGATTTCGATTTGGTGGAGATGAGGGGGATCGAACCCCTGACCTCGGCGTTGCGAACGCCGCGCTCTCCCAACTGAGCTACATCCCCGTCGATGTGGCGCCCTTCATAGCAAATCGAAGCGGCTGAAACAATACAAATCAGCTTTCATCTTTTCGTTTTCACCTATCATATCCGACCGTGCCTGTTTGCAGTTCTGGCGGGTAATCCTTCTGGCATGCCCGCAGGCTTTGCCAAATGATCTCCACCGGATGGCGGACGGGCCGCCGGCTCAAGTGCTCCATCTGCATCTGGCAGGTGGGGCAGTCGGTGACGCCGACGTCTGCATCGGAGGCTTCCAGTTGCTGGATCATGCTGCTGCCGATGGTCGTGCTCAGAGTGTAGTTTTCGGCCAGCAACCCCCAACTGCCGGCCATGCCGCAGCAGTGGCTGTGCAGGTCGTGCAGCCGGGTGCCGGGAACCGCCTTGAGCAGGCGCAGCGAACTGTCGCTATCGGCTTGCAGCCGCAGGTGGCAGGGCTGGTGGTAGGCCATGCTCAGCGGCAGGCTCCCCAGCGTCAAGTTTTCGCCATATTGGTTGAGCAGATGGGAGATGTGCACGGTTTTGGCGCGCACGGCGGCTGCCTCCCGTTCGTTCAACAGGTAGGACCAATCCTGCATCAGGGCATATCCGCAGGAGGAGCAGGTCACCACGATATGATCCACCTCGGGCAGCAAACGGCCCCAGCTTTTGAGATTGCGACGCATGGCCCGGCGGGCGCCGGCCGCCAGTCCCTTGGAAATTTGGGGCAGACCGCAGCAGAACTGGGCAGGCAGATGCACTTCGCACCCCATCTGCCCGAGGACGCGGAGTGCGGCCTCGCCCAGAGCCGGGCGGATGTAACCCGCGTAACAGCCCGCATAGTAGAGCACCCGCGGACCTGAACCGGTCGTCACCCGCGGCCACCGGTAGTAAAGCGGGCGGCGGTCAAAGCGTACGATATCGCGGGCCGGGGCCAGGCCGGTCAGACGGGCGGCCAAGCGGCGCACCAGAGGCTTAGCCACCAGGGCGTCGATCAGGGGCGCCAGGCCATGGGTCAGGCGGGCGGCCAACTCCACCTGGGCCGTGAGCCGCTCGGGCCATTGCGGTCCAAAGCGGCGCACATACTGAGCTTTGGCCTCCATGGCCATTTTGGGGATGTTCACGTTGGAGGGGCACTCCACGTAACAGCTGCCGCAGTTGACGCAACGAGCCATCACCTGCCGCAGCGCTTCACGATAGAGCGTTTTGCTCTCCACGGCTCCGCTGATCAAGGCGCGCAGCACGTTGGCCTTGGCCTTGGGCGCGGCGTCCTCGTCGCGGGTGAACTTGTAGATCGGACACATGCGCGTGGCCATGGTGACCGTGGTACACCGGGAACAGCCGTGGCACCGTTCCACCTCGTCGGTGAAACCTTCGGTCCAGTTCAGGCGCAGCTTGGGAAACGCAGTGCTGCTATATTCCCGTCCGAAGCGCAGGTGATGGGTCATTTGAGTGGGATCGTCCTGCACCTTGATCTCGGGGTTGAACACTGCCTGGGGATCGAGCAACTGCTTGGTGCGCACGAACAGGTCATAGATCGTGGGATACTTGCGTTTGACATAGGCGCTGCGCAACCGGCCGTCACCGTGTTCGCCCGAAACCGTGCCCCCTAAAGAGTCCACCAGATCGTAGACCGCATCGGCGATGGGTTGCAGCAGGCCAAGGTCATGGGGATCTTTCAAGTCGAGCAGGGGCCGGGTGTGCATCAGCCCCTTGGCGATATGCCCATAGATGACGAAATCGACCCGCAGGCTCTGAAAGAGGGCATAGATCCCTTGGAAATAGGGCACCAGGCGGTCCACCGGCACGGCGGCATCTTCCACCAGGGCCAGGATCTTACGACGGCCTTTGAGCTTGTACAAGGTGGGCACTGCCGCCTTGCGCACCGCCCAGAAGCGCTCCTTCTCCTCGGCCGAGACCGCCACATGAGCCTCACGGCACAAGCCGTCGGCGCTCAGTTGCCGGCGCAGGGTCTCGGCCTGAGCGGCGCAACTCTCGGCCGAAGGGCCGTCGAACTCGATGAGCAGTACATTGTCGATACTCTCGGGAATGCTCTGACGCAAAGCGTCATCCGCATCGCAGGCCAGCTGCAGCAGCGATTTGTCCATCACCTCGATGCCCGCGGGTAGTAAGGCCATGGCCTGCTGCACGGCCCGCGCCGCCTGGACGATATCGTCGAAATAAGCCACCACCAGGGTGTCGGCCGCCGGCCGGTCGATGAGCCGCAACCGCACGCGCGTAACGATGCCCAGACTGCCTTCGGCGCCGCACAGCAGCCGGTGTAGCCGCAGGCGGCCTTTTTGCAGCAACCCTCTGAGGTTGTATCCGGCCACATTGCAAGCGATGGCCGGGTAGGCTTTCTCGATGGTCTGGGCGTGCTGTTGGTAGAGGCGGGCCAACTGGGCCAACGGTCGCGGCAGGCGATCTATCTCGGTGGCGAGCAGTTCAGAGAGCAAGGCCGCCGAGCCGTCGGCGAACACCACCTGGGCATCGAGCAGGTAGTCGGCCACATTGCCATACTTGACCGAATGGGCGCCACTGGCATTGGTGGCGCACATACCGCCAAATGTGGCGTACTCGCCGCTGGACGGATCGGGAGGAAACCAGCGGCCGCTGCCCTTGAGGGCCGCCTCCAGTTCGCCGAGGCGATAGCCCGGCTCACATTCGCAATACCCCTGGGCCAGGTCCAGGTGAAGCAATCGGTTCATGTACTTGGAAAAATCGATTACCACGCCATCGCCCACGGACGATCCGCACAGCCCGCTGCCCGCGCCCCGGGGATGCACGCTCAGCCCGTAATGGACGGCAAATTGCACCGTGGCTTGAACATCCTCGATCGAGCGCGGATAGACCACGGCCGCCGGCATTTTACGGAAGATGCTGGCATCGGTGGACAACTGGTAGCGCCGCAGCGGGTCGGTATGGATCTCGCCTTGGATCTGGGCGGCCAATTCAGCAAATGGTGGGGTGATGGTGGTGGGTTTCATGGGGCACTCAAGCTGCTTTCCACTTTCATCCTTGATGAATTCGTAAAAAGTCTCATGAGGTCCGTTTGCGTCATCCCCGCGAAGGCGGGGATCCAATCATTTCAATTTTTTCTGGACTCCCGCCTTCGCGGGAGTGACGACTCGCGGACTTCTTACGATGTTGTCATCCTCTATCATTCATCTATCATCTCCAACCCGCCGACGCACCAACATAAAGGTGTTGCCGATGACGGTCAAACTGCTGAGCAGCATGGCGCTGACCGCCACCAGGGGCGTCAGCAGGCCAGCCATGGCGATGGGTAAGCTTATCACGTTGTAGCCCAACGCGCACCAAAGATTCTGTTGCACTTTGCGTTCTACCTGCCGCGCCCAATCGAAAAAAGCGAGCAACTGGGCAGGGTCGCCACGCATAAGGGTTACACCAGCGGCGTGCCGGGCCAGGGCCGCGCCACTATGCACCGCGATGCCCAAGTCGGCCTGGGCCAAGGCCGGTCCGTCGTTGATGCCGTCACCCACCACGGCGACCCGGCGGCCCTGCGATTGAAGCCGCCGGACCGTCTCGGCCTTCTCGTGGGGCAGCAACCCGCCCTGGGCCTGGGCGATGCCGATGGCCGCGGCCGCTGTCCGGGTGGCGCTGTCATCGTCTCCGGAAATCAGCTGCACCACGATGCCGCGGGCTAGCAGCTGCGCCACGGTTGCCTGCATACCGTCGCGCAAGGTGTCCCCGAAGTAAAACACGGCCCAGGCAACGCCATCGACACTGAGGAACACTTCGGAGAGGCGTGGGTCGCCGCTCCCATCGACGGCATCGAGGGCGGTACCACGGAGGGCAAACGGGCGGCGTCCTATTCGAACGCTGCGCCCCTGGTGGCGACCGCTGACACCGTCGGTGTGCACGTGCTTTGCTTCGATGGGCTCCGGTACAACTCCCGATGACCGGCCATACGCTTCGATGGCCCGGGCGATGGTATGGTCGAGGCCGACCTCCAAGCCCATGGCCAGGGCAAGCGTCTGCGCTTGCGAGCAACCATCGGCCAGCGCCATGCGCTCTACGCGCCAATGACCATGGGTCACTGTTCCGGTCTTGTCCAGAACCACCGTGTCGATGCGGCCGGCCTGTTCAAAGGCCTGGAAATCGCGCACCAGCAACCCCCGGCGGCCGGCACCGGCGATACCCGCCACCCGGGCCAGGGGAATGGCGATGCCCAGGGCGCACGGGCAAGCGATGACCAGGACCGTCACAGCGCGTACCATGGCCAGGTCCAGGCCGACTCCCCCGGCAACCCCCCACACACCGGCAACCAGCGCCAGGGCCGCGATCGCGGGCACAAACCAGACCAACAGGCGGTCGGTGCGGCTCTCCAAGGCACTCCGTTGGGAGAGGCTCTCTTCGACCACGCTGATCATGCGGCCCAACAGGGCCTCCGGCCCTACCCGTTCGGCCCGCACTATAATCCGGCCGCTGGAGAGCCGGCTGCCGCTGACCACGTTATCTCCTGCCTGGACAGCCACGGGCCGCGGTTCGCCCGTCACCGCAGAAACGTCCAACCGCCCGGACCCTTCGACCACCCGCCCATCGGCCGGTACCCCTTCATCCGTTTCGACCGCAAAGCAGTCGCCCGGCCGGAGCCCATCGACAGCAACGTACCGCCCCCGTGGGAAAGCCTCAGCGCAGAGCCGCACCTTGGTTGGACGCAGGGATAGAAATCCTTCCAGGTCGCGACGCACCCGGCCTTTGGCCTGGGCCTCCAGCAACTTGCCCAGCAGCAGTAAAGTGACCAGCATGGCGGCGGTATCGAAGTAAAGATGCAAACTGCCCAGCCGCCAGTTGACCAGGCTGTAAACGTAGGCGCTGCCGGCGCCCAGGACGATGAGCACCTCCATGCCCGGCACACCGTGTCGCAGGCCGGACCAGGCTTTGCGCATGATCGGGCCGCCGCCGTAAGCCAGCACCACTGTAGTCATAACAACAATGGGCCAGGAGATAAAGCCGATCCCCTCGGCGCTCAAGGTCGTAAAAAATCCGGAATAGAGCGCCCACGACAGCATCATGACGTTGGCCGAGAGCAACGCCGACACGGCCAGGCGCACGAACTCGCCGCGCAACGACCGCTCGGCGGCGCCATCGCCCCCGGCCCCGAGGGGGTACCCCAGCCGACCGACCGCGGCCCGGATCTGTTCGGGGGTCACCCGCACCGGATCGTAGCGGCCGCGCAGGCGGTCCGTGGAAAAATCACATTGCACGGCGCGCACGCCGTCGATGCGCGCCACGGCGGTTGCGATCACCCAGGCGCAGGCCGGGCACCACATGCCCGCGATCTTCTCTTCAAACGGCAGAAGACGATCCGGATCATCGGGTGTTGTGTCTGTATCGGGCGGGGCGACGGACGTCGCCATCGCAACCAGTTGTTCTTGCGAGGCCGGTACTACACCGGCCGCCACGCAGCGGCGGTAGAGGTCACTCTCTTTGAAGCGGGCCGGATCGGGGGCATCGGCCGCCTCCATGAGCATGGCAAAGACCATGCGGCAACCCGCGCAGCAAAAGCGGTAAGTACGGTCGGCGAACACGGCCGTAAATGCTTCGGACTGCACGAGCAGTCCGCACAGGTCACAGGCGGAAGTAGAATCGGGCTCGATGGCGCCTACTCCTATGAAATAGTAGAAACCGCAAGAGTACTATAAGTGGTTTCAAAAATTGAGTGTCATCAACAACGCCGACCGATCGGCATCCCTTGGCACGATCGTCTCGCGATCTTCCCGTTTGGCCAGGTCGCCGCCGGATTGTGCTTCGATCATGGCCACGCCGCGTTCCATGTGGCCGATGAACTCCTGGGTCGGCATCATCTCGCCGTAAGTCCGGGTGAATGAGTAGATGCAAACATTCTTGGCCAGCATGCTCCGGGCGATATCGGCGGCTCCCCGCAGTAACTGAACGGCCCGCCTGGCAGAGGCCGCCGTGCGCACCGGGAAGAAGTCCCACCAGGCCACGGCCGTACAGAAGTAAGTGGTCGGCCGATAGGCCTGGAGTGAAATCGAGTCGTCATGAGTGACGGAGGTGATCTTATACATCTTTTCGATCAATTCATATGGTTTTTCTTTGGGCAGCTCTTCGCGCAGATATCCAAGTTGATATTGATAATCGGTGGCCGGCGGTCGCACGATACCAGGCGGGGCATCCAGCGGCAGCTCCGGATCGATGAAGATGCGCGCGTCGCTCTTCAATACCGCGGCCAGGATCAGAACGCTATTGAGCAGATAGTTGGCCCGGATGCCCGTGGGCGACACGATCATGCCCATGCCGAAAAGCGTGGCGGCCTGCTCCAGAGCGGCCAACACCTTCTGTTTGAGCGCCGGCAAGTCGCCCGCCCCCGGAATGACGCCCCGGCCCCGGCGCAGGTAGCGCAGGGTGAGCATGGCCTGGGCCAGATGCACCACCGCAAATTCGCACTAGAAGTCTTCGGATTGAAACTCGCAGCTGTGTTGGATGAACTGGGCCTCCTGGTGCGCTTGCTTGAACAATCCTTCGGCCACCGTGTAGGTGGGGGCATCCAGGGCCAAATTGCGGAAAAGTACCATGCGCAGCGTACGGGCATTCAGATGGGTCGGATCCAGACTGAGCACGATGCGCAGAATTTCGAGGGCCTCCCAAAATCGTCGCCGGTAGTAAAGGGTTTTGGCGATTTCCAGACCGAGCAGCGAATTGTGCGGAAAGCGAAAGAAGGTAGCGATGGCATTGGTGCCGGCGCTCGGTTTGGATTCGGCGCCGCCGTTCTCCGGCGACCAGAGCATGCCGGCCAAGGCGGCCACCGAGGTCTCGTCGTTGCGCAGCATCTTGTCCGTCAGCAGATCGGGCACGAAGTCGAAGTAAAGCGTACTCCACAAGCCCACGACCCACCAGATGGTGAGCGTCTCTCCGTTGAACAGCGTAATCTCCGAGGGCCGGCCGCACAGCAGGGCCCGGATATCGTTGATCAGGACGCACTGCCGGGCGTAGTCGGTCAGGCGGATGACCGGGTCGCCGGGCAGCTTGGCGTTGAGCACCGGCAGCAGATAGTTGTCCAGCACCGCAAAATCGCCGGCGGCGATGCCGATGGAGAGAAAGCGGTTCTGGGTGCAGTATTTGGACAAGGCCCAGCGGATGCACAGCTGGTGGGCCAGCGAAACCGCGCTGATCAGGCATTGGCGATAGAAGGCCGGGTTGCTGACCCGCTCCTCTTTGGGAAAGTCCACATAGAGCGTCGTAATATCGTGGGAGCGCACTTTGCCCCAGCGGCCGTAGGAAAACCGGCCGATCGACTCTTCGATGTAACTCTTCAGCTCCTTTTTGAGCCAGCCGACGATTTCGTGGTCGATGACATCCCCGCGGCTGTAGAGGGCAAACCCGATGCGCACCCCCTCCTTGTGCTCCGCCTGCGGTTTGGCCCCGCGGCACAGCTTGAGCAATGTTTCGTAATTCAAGTGCACCCCTAAATGGGCGCGGTCGTGCCCCAGCCAGAAGGCCAGACTACGGAGCACATTCTGCTTGTGGGGGGTGTCGGCGACCTCCTTTTTCAAGCGGGTCATCATGGAGTTGCTCACCTTGGGCAAGGCGATGCGATGTTCCAGAATCAAAGTATTGATGCGGTCGGTCAAAGCGCGCGCCGACAGGGTCAACTCGAGCAGTGCCTCCTTTTGATCGAAAAAATCTTCAAGACCGAGATGATTGGGCGGTGTGCACGCCTCCGCGCTGCGGGCATTGCCGGCAATGTACGCCTGGAGCGCCGACTCTTCCGGCCCGTCTATAATCCCGTTGCGGGCCGCATAAGCGACGAACGATTGCAGCGCGGCCTGATTCTCGCTGTGGCCCGCGAACCGGGTATAACTGTCCGCTGTCGGGAAAACCGCCATCAGCGCGCAAGCGGCCCTCTCCTTTTTCTGCATAGCGCCATCCTCACTTGCCTATGAATATGAAGCCCGGTTATATTTTAGGCTGGAAAACATTGCAATGTTTTACTCTAAAACGATTGTTTTCATGAAACACACCAGAGAATTGACATTTGTTTCAGGAAGACGATAGGATGTTATCGCATATTGGTTTACAATTAGGTGAAAGCGAGCGGGTTCACCCGCGCTCCATCCTTCCCATTCACCACGATTCCGAATCGTTAGAGCCAGATCCACGGGTCGAAATATTCCCTTTAAACGAAAGCGAGGCTTGCATGGAACACTACAAACTTTTCATCAACGGTGAATTTGTCGACGCCGCCGACGGCGCCACCTTCGAGTCCATCGATCCGGGCACGGGCATGCCCATTGCCACGGTGGCCAAGGCTGGTATGGCCGACGCCGAAGCGGCCATCAATGCGGCCCGACGCGCCTTCGACAGCGGGGTGTGGAGCAACATGACCCCCCGCGACCGAATGGCCAAACTCAATCTGTTTGCCGACCAGGTCACCCAGCAGACCCTGCGCCTGGCTGTCACCGAGGCTATGGATTCGGGCCAAATCATCGGCCTGAGCAAATACTGGGGCATGCTGGGCGCCCAGCTGCTGCGTAATTACGGGCACTATGCCGCCACCCAATTCCCCTGGGAAGAAGAGATTCCCTATGCGGGCAACGTGTTTGCGCCTGGACGCGATTTCATCCGCCGCGAACCCATCGGCGTGTGCGTGGGTATCATCCCCTGGAATTTCCCCATGAGCATGGCCTTCTGGAAAATCGGCCAGGCCATCGCCATGGGCAACAGCATCGTCCTCAAACCGGCTACGTCGACCCCCCTGGGTGCGCTGATCATCGCCGAAGCGGCCAAAGCCGCCGGCATTCCCAAGGGGGTCATCAACGTCATCGCCGGGCCGGGCGGCGAACTGGGCAAGACGCTGTGCACCCATCCGGCAGTAGACAAGATCGCCTTTACCGGTAGCACCGAAGTGGGACGCCAGATCATGAAGATGGCCGCCGACACGGTCAAGAAGGTCACCCTGGAACTGGGCGGCAAGTCGGCCAACATCATCTGTGAGGATGCCGATGTCGACCTGGCCGTGGAAGGTGCCCTGTTCGGCACCTTCTTCCACCAGGGCCAAGTGTGCGAATCGGGCACGCGCGTGCTGGTGTCAGCAAAGATCTACAATGAGTTCCTGGACAAGATGAAACGGCGCGCCGAAAGCCTGCGCGTCGGCTACCAACTGGATCCCACCTCCCAGCAAGGCCCGCTGGTCAGTGCAGCCCAACTGGCGACCGTGGAACGCTACGTCAAGCTGGGCAAGGAAGAGGGCGCAGAAGTAGTGACCGGCGGTCAGCGGGCTCAAGTGGCCGGCCTGGACGCTGGCTTTTACTACAAGCCCACCATCTTTGCGGGTGCCAAGAACAGCATGCGCATCGCCCAGGAGGAGATCTTCGGGCCGGTGGTGTGCGTGCTCAAGTACAACAGCGAAGAAGAAGCCGTGGCCATGGCCAACGACTCCATTTACGGGTTGGCCGGCGGCGTCTTCTCCCGAAGCAACGCACGCGCCGAGCGCATCGCCCGGCAGATCAAGACCGGTACCATGTGGATCAACAACTACCACGCCTTCGGCGACTTCTGTCCCTTCGGCGGGTACAAGCAGTCCGGCGTGGGCCGCGAATTGGGGCATAGCGGCCTGGCTGAATATACCCAGATCAAGCGCATGCATGTGGCCGCCAGCGCCGACCACAAGAGCAATTTTACCATGAAATTGTTCTCCGACGATCCCAAGATTCCATTCGTTCAATACATTACGCCCACCCTGGTTCTGGCCGGCCACGGCAGCCTGGCCGCCGTTTACCGGGAAGTGGTCCGGTTGAAGGCGCGGCGCGCTATGATCATCACCGATGCCGGCGTGCGCAAAGCAGGTCTGACCCAGATGGTACAAGAGGCGTTAGGAGAGTTCTGCGTGGGTGTCTTCGACAATGTGGCCCAGGATACCGACCTCGGCACTGTGGACGCCGCGGTCCAGATGGCCCAAGGGCTGGGGGTCGATATCATTGTCAGCGTGGGCGGCGGCAGCGTCATCGATACCGCCAAGGCTGTCTGCGTTACCCTGAAAAACGGCGGCAAGGCCGACGACCATCTGGCGATCATGCGCCTATCCGAACCGCAAATTCCGCACATCTGCGTTCCCACCACCTCGGGCACCGGCAGTGAAGTGACCAGCGTGGCTGTGATCAAAAGCCAGACCGCCGGACGCAAGGCCTATATCGTGGATCACTTTATCGTGCCCAACTCCGCCATCCTCGACCCACGCATGACCATGTCGTTGCCCAAAGGGCTGACGGCCACCACGGCTATGGATGCCATGACCCATGCCATGGAAGCGTTGACCAGCATCATGGGCAATGCCATTTGCGAGGGCCATGCCCTGCAGGCCATCCGCCTGATCTCCGAAAACCTGCCCAAGGCCATTGCCGACGGCAAGGATGAGCAGGCCCGTTTGAACCTGCAACTGGCCGCCACGGCCGCCGGCTGGGCCTTCAACATCGCCCAGGTGGGACTGGCCCACTCCATGGCCCACACCCTGGGCATGATCGCCAATGTGCCCCACGGCGCGGCCTGCGGCCTGGTGCTGCCGGCGGTCATGCGCTTCAACGTGGACTACGCCGCCGACAAGCTGGCCCTGGCCGCCCAGGCTCTGGGGGTGAACACGGCCGGCATGAGCAAGAAGGATGCGGCCCTGGCCGCGGCCGATGCTGTGGAAAAACTGATGAAATCCGTGGGCCATCCCATGCGATTGCGCGACGTAGGCGTCACCGAAGATGTCCTGGCGCTGGCTGCCTTCCATGCGATCGCCGACACCGCGACCCTGTTCAACGCCCGGCCGGTCGCCGATCCCATGCTGATCGATGCTTTGTACAAACAGGTCTTTTAGATCACTTCCGAAAACAAACAGGGGCGCCGCGAACGATTGTTCGCGGCACCCCTGCCCCTTGTCTCGCTAAGCCGAACACTTCATCCTCAGCCGACCCGCTCGACCTCCAGCACGCTTTTGATCTTGCGCAGGCTGGCCAGAACCAGGT
>JBAQGR010000601.1:0-1786 GCA_049287895.1 Desulfatitalea sp. | reverse complement strand
GACTGAGGTCCTATCGGTGTTCGGGCATTACGTGGACGCCGGTGGGGTCTTACAGCAAATTGAGCACTGAAACCGCACCTGGCGCGGGTTTGCGCCCCTCGTTGCAGTTTATCCCCGAAACTCCTGTCAAAGTATCCAACTGCTGAACTACTGATTGAATTATCGCTTGATTTTCCGGAGACTTGCTTCGCGTCAAATCTTCGATTTTCGCTGCTATTGTAACGGGGGATTTCACATCGACGTCATCCGATAGTACGGATTCTATCGCTTTTTCCAACTCCTTCTTTGCAGCTAACGCGCCGGCCAATTCCAAATTATAAGGAATTGTTCTAAACCCGATAATATCGAACGGAAGCTTTTGACCATTTAAAACCAGTTGTATGACAGGCTTTCGAAATGCATGCCTTAAAGCCAATTCGTAATAGACGTTTGGATTATGGTCTGTTAAATCCGCGATAACCAGCTTATCGGAAAGTATATGATTAATAATTTGATTCGTTATCATTCCAGGTGCTGCAATATGATCTGATCTGACAGGTTCCAAGTCATACTTCTGTAAGGCGGGCTTAATAATGTACTCTAAGACATCATCGGAACGCTTCCGTATGGCTGAATTTTCTTCGCCGATTGGCGATACAACAAAGCAGATTCTATCTGTTTTGGTATTTGCCTTACCTTTCATTGCCCCCCATTCTTCGAACGCAGCTCCTAAGCCCAAATTTCACCAAGCGCCCACCTGAAATTTGTGGAGATGGTCCCAGACGGCCTGGAAGTTTGGAGATCCGAACTTGGCGTTCCAGTCAGCGTTCGCGGTTAGCGCTTTGCCGTTTTGGAACTGGATAGTCACTGAAACGTAGCCTTCAGCCTTCTGTTCCGGTGTAGCACACTCGCCGCCTACCGGTGCGCCGCGCAAGTCGGCAACAAGCTGCTTCAAAGTATTTAAGTCTTCGGCGGTGAGTCGGTCTTTTGTCTCATAAACACGCACCGCGGACGGTGGGCCTGACATGTGAGCACCCGTTATGACGCCGTCCGGTGTAACCGTCTTGTGTGCATACCCACCGCCTTTGGGGTGAGACTCGATCCGAACGGAGCGAAACTCACCGGGCTCCTGAGCATTGGCCCAGCGGCACGCGCCATTGCCCAGCAGGACGACGACAAGCGATACTACCGCAAAAGACGCCTTCATTGTTTGAGAGCCCAATCTTTAGCGTTCTATCCGTCATCCTCGGCAAAGAAGTAGTGCGGGGGGAGGTGTGTTATTGCCTGCCGGGACGCCACTTTCTACCGGTTAAACGATTATGGATAAAACGAGGTTGAACTTGACCGCTTTGCGCACGGCGCTTGGTACTTTGAAATTATGAAGATTATATCGGCCGAGGGAATGATTGGCAAGCCGTAAGAGGTCTGAGGCGAGGGCTCCAGGATCTCCCCACCATCCAAACTTGATCTGTTGCTTTCTTATGACAAAACGGATAGATCCTATAGTCATAAAAAAACAGCAATTTAAATCGGATAGGGATGTTCAAACCAAACGATGGTCGAGCAATCGAATATTAGCCAAGCCAAGAAGACGGCGGTCTTATTTTCAGTTCAAACCCATGGCGTTTCCGATGCGGAGAACGATTCCTCACTGATCGAACTCAGGCGCTTGGTTAAAACCATGGGCCTCCAAGTCGTCGCGACGCTGACGCAACGCCGCCCAAAACCGGATGCGGCCACCATCTTGGGTGCCGGGAAATTAAAGGCGCTTGCCGGCTATACCGGCGGCACCGGTATCGTCGAAGGG
>JBAQGR010000600.1:0-1851 GCA_049287895.1 Desulfatitalea sp. | reverse complement strand
CAGCAGCCGGTAACCGAATTGGGCGCCGCCTTGAATGTTGGTGGCAAAATTGCCCGGGTCCACGTAAGCGATGCTGGCGATAAAAGCCGGGCCCAGAAACGGCCACAGGCGTGCCAGCCCGCGCTTGGGGCCGCTGCCGGAAAGCACCTGCTCGGCTGCGGTCAATGTTGCATCGTCGTCCGGACCGCTCTTGCTTTCCAAAACCGTCATGGGCGCATTCCTATCGTCTTTTGAGAAACCGCCTTTGTCGCCGCCCGTTTTTGGAGGCAGGGCAGTATTTATATGGAAGAAGTGGATGGGAGTAGAACCCTACCTCCTGAAGACCGGATCGACAGATAACATGACCGTGCTTGCATATCAAAAGAAGAATTATCGTTGATAGTTGTCTTGGTTCTTGTCAACAGGCCTTGGCCGAACCTCGCGCACATTTTGATTGCGCCATGGGGTGCACTCAGGATAGTTTTCGACTTACGGGCAAGTCCTTTGCGCGTGTCTGAAAGCAAACGCGTCCACAGCCTGCAAGCGGCGAAGGGAGCCTGATGATCGACGCCAAGACCATCAAGGACCAGCTTCTGGCCAAGTTCTTCACGCACTTTCCGGCGCTGTTCCGGCGCTGGGTGCGCAATCATCAGTTCGTGGAGTTCGACGATACGCCCTGGACACCCTTTACAGGCCGAATCACCCAGAGCCGGGTGGCCCTGATCACCACGGCCGGCGTGCATCTGAAAAGCGACCCGCCTTTCAACATGCGCGATCCGGCCGGCGATCCGAGCTTCCGGCAGATTCCAGCCGATGCGGCCCATGGCGATTGGACCATCACCCACAACTACTACGACCACACCGACGCGGACCAGGACATCAATGTGGTCTTTCCCTTCGAACAACTACGCGAGTTGGCCTACCTCGACGAGATCGGAGCGATCAACACGCGTCACTTCTCGTTCATGGGCCACATCCTGCCGCCCCACATTCACACCCTGATGCACACCACGGCGCCCCAGGTGGCGCGGTTGCTAAAGCAGGATGCGGTGGACATCGTGCTGCTGACCCCGGCCTGAGGGCTGTGCAACCAGTCCGTGGGACTGATTCAGCGGGTAATAGAAGCGGCCGGCATCCCCACCATCTCGGTGACCTTGTCGCGCGGCATCAGCCAGAAGGTCAAGCCGCCGCGCACGGTCTACACCGGCTTTCCCCTGGGCCATCCGTTCGCCTTTCCTCACCAGCGCTTCCGCCAGTTGCAACTGCTGCGCCTGTTGTTGAGTTACCTCCAGACGCTGGACCGGCCCGGTCAGATCGTGGTGCACAAGCTCTCCCGGGATGAAGACCCCGAGCAGCACTGCATTTTGTGCGACGACATGTAACCCTGGCGGCCGGATGACAAGCCGGGCGCTCCGTCTTACTATCCCCCACTGGCGGACATATAGCGACGGAAGCAAAACAAGATGGGCACCCTGGAAGCACTGAAGGTCCGATGGCACGCGGCCATCGCCGAGATTCCCCAAGTCGAGTGGGATCGGCTGGCCGAGCCGCTGGAGACACCGCTGCTCGAATGGCAGTGGCTGCACCAGATGGAGGCCTCGGGCAGCATCGCGCCCCAAACAGGCTGGCACCCGCGCCATTTGACGGTGTGGCGGGGCGGCCGTCTGGTGGGCGCCGCCCCGCTCTACCTCAAGACCCACAGCCAGGGCGAATTTGTCTTCGACCAGTGGTGGGCGCGCTGGGCGGCCGAGGCGGGTATCGCCTATTACCCCAAGCTGGTGGGCATGAGTCCGGCCACACCGGCCGTGGGCTATCGATTCTTGATAGATGCGGCTGCAGATGGTGCCGAAATTCAGCGGGAAATGCTCCGGG
>JBAQGR010000599.1:0-4772 GCA_049287895.1 Desulfatitalea sp. | reverse complement strand
GGCGGTTGGGGGTGCCCGTCACCGCATAGTTCAATCGGTCCGCGTGGTAGTACTCGAGCATTTTGCGCGTGCGTTGCTTGAAATTGGTTGCGGCAACGATCTCCAAATAGGCTTTCAGAGGAAGTCGCTCCTTGATGGTTTTACCATCCGGTGATTGGGCAACGATCGAAAAAAGGTTGAATCCTTTGTGTTCAATCGCATTGGGGATAACGATTTTTGATTTCCAGTCTTTGCCATACTGCGGGATAGCTTGTTTTACAGCGTTATCATAGCGCGTATAGAATCCGACAGCTTCCAGTATACTGGATATATTTTCATGAGCTCGTTCGACTTTGAAGGTGTCCGCGACAGAGCTGCTGAGGGCGAGGGTATCATCGGACGAGTGGCGTTCGGGCATCAGTAAGGCAAAAACGCGCTCCGCTCCAAGCGCCTTGACAGCCAACCCTAGCGTAACGCTGCTGTCGATGCCTCCAGAAAGGGCGACGATGAGCCCGCGCCGTTTGAGTTGTTTGCTCAGGATAGACCGAATCCGGTCTGCTATCTTGTCGGCCTCTTTATTTAAGTCAATTTTTAGAAGATCTTTTGCGAAGGCTTGTTTTGGCATGAGTCCCTCAATGTATTGTTGTTTTCAGCAAAATAATTTGGCCGCTGGTTGAACTTTCAGTTCCGCCCGAACCATTGATCTTATGGACCTATGTTTGCGCGAGTTAAAACGGCCTTTAAAAATTCAGATAGATCCCTTATATCTTTTTGGGCGATCTGAAATACCTGTTTTAAATCGATTTTAGCATACTCGTGAACAACTAAATTTCGAAATCCGACGGCGCTTACCATTTTTTCCGTGAGTTCAGGAATGATGTAGCCGTTTTCTTCTAGGAGGTAGAACATCTCATTGTTGCTAGAGGCAATACCTATATTTTCATCGCTGATAATGTGCGCTGCAATATCAAGGCAGTTTTGGATGGCCATTTGTATATTAAATAGAACACTTTCCTGTACATCAATGTTGGAGACGAAATCTTCAAATGTACAATCCACCTTATTCGCAATGCGCGATAGATGTAGCTTTACGGCTGAGGCCTTGGTAATGATAAGATCCTTTTTAACCAACAGCGCCTCCCTTTAAAATCGAATTTATTACACCGGATTGCATTATTTTTTGATTGTAAGCAAAATCAGCTATGTTGGAAAAAGAGATCATATTGAACGATGCTAACTGCTTATCGTCATTCACGACAAGACACTTTCCATTCGCATATATCTGTTTTAACAGTCCCTCGCTTGCGGTGTTCATGATCACAAGGTCGATATCCATTCTTGTGCATCGGGAGAGTTTGGCAAGGTAGACGCGACGTTGTTGATTAAAATCTTTAATTCTATCGCGGTCGAGCAGCAAAGCGATATCGATATCGCTGAAAGGCTTATTTGTATCAACCGCGAATGACCCGAAAAGATATACCGCCACGACTTCTTTTTGTTCAGAGAAGTAGTCGCTAATTATTTTTAAAATACTTTGCTTATCGATCATAGCCATTTACGTCAATGCAATTTAAATGTTTATCGCCGGCCGTCCGATACAGAAATAAGCGAAACCCAGACTGGCCATAAAAGATGATGAGTAGAGATTGCGGCCATCGAAGATAATAGGCGCCTTAAGCAGTTTTTTAATTTTGTGAAAGTCCGGATTGCGGAATTGGTTCCAGTCGGTTAAAATCGCTAAAGCGTCCGCCCCTTCGATGGGGCTATATTGATCGTTATGAATCTTTACTTGTTTGTTCTCGGAAAAAACTTTTTTTGCATTCGACCCGGCCTCGGGATCGTAAGCGCGGATCCGCATCCCGGCCCTGGCCAGGGCGTCAATGATTTCAATCGAGGCGGATTCGCGGATATCGTCCGTGTTGGCCTTGAAGGATAACCCCCAAATGGCCAATATTTTGTTTGCTACGCCTCCCTGCGGTTCGAAATAGTCCATGATTTTATTTGCCAGGACAAGTTTTTGCCGACCGTTGACCGCATCCACCGCGGATACCAGTTCCGCGTTGTATCCATTTTCTTTGGCTGTATTAATTAATGCTTTTACGTCTTTAGGAAAGCATGACCCTCCATAACCCACACCGGGATAGATGAAATGGTAACCGATGCGTTTATCCGACCCGATTCCGATTCTGACATCCTTAACATCGGCGCCGACCTTTTCGCATAAATTGGCTATTTCATTCATGAAGGAAATCTTGGTGGCAAGCATGCAGTTCGCGGCATATTTGGTCATTTCCGCACTTCGCACGCCCATGACGATCATCTTTTCACGGCTGCGCGCAAACGGGGCATAAAGAGTTTCCAACAATTTGGCCGTGCGCACATTGTCCGTTCCGACGATTACACGATCTGGTTTCATGTAATCATTTACGGCGTCACCTTCTTTTAAGAACTCCGGGTTGGAGACAACGTCGAATTCGATATTCAGCTTACGCTTGTCCAATTCACTATTGATAATGTTCTTCACCTTATCGGCGGTACCGACCGGCACTGTGGACTTATTGATAATTATTTTGTAGTCTTTCATGGTACGGCCGATTTCAGTGGCAACTTGCTCAACATATGCAAGATCACATGCGCCATCCGCCTTTGGAGGTGTTCCAACGCAATTGAATACAAACAAAGCATCGTCGAGACCTTCGGATAATACTGTACTGAACTTTAAGCGCCCTTCCTGATGATTTCTTTTTACCAGAGGTTCTAAACCCGGTTCGAAGATATGTATGTTGCCATTGTTCAATTGTTCGATAACGGTTGGATTGCTATCGATACAGCAAACGCTGTTTCCCATTTCCGCCAAGCATGCGGCGGCGACGAGGCCTACATAACCCGTTCCAACGATGCAAACGTTCATGAATGAACTCCTTGATAATCCATACCTTAGAAAAAATTCACATTAACAGGCTGTTAAGGAAAAAGCGAGAATGCAGGGACTATTCTTTTAGCATATTTTGCTTATTTAAATATTGGCTGCAAGTAATAAATTCACAGCCTTGAAAAGTTGCTAACATTTGGCCCAGACGTTTGTATGCTCTGTTTAAATTCAAATAATGCCTGAAAGCCGGCAACCGTTTGACCTTCTTAACCCTTGGCTGGTCAGGATCTATCTCCCAGGGGTGCATGTAAAACATGTAAGCCTTTTGTTTGGCCAAGATATTCTGAACACCTTTTTTAAATACTATGAATGGCAGGAGTCTGAAATATCCTCCGCCACCCCACGGAACTATTTGACCACCAAAGTCCAAGTTGCTGATTGGAAGTTCATAAAAATCGGGGGCCATTCGAATGGCAATACCGCTTCTCGGACGACCATTTGTTCCTATGGAGCCATAGCGCCCATGCCGAGCAAAGGAGTTGTAACTTGAGTCATATCGATACCCGGCTTTCATTATTAGCTTCAGGGTATCATCACTGATGGAAAAACTCGGGGCTCTGTATCCAAAAACTTCAGCGCCGGTTATACCTTCGATTGTCTTTTTACTTCTGATCAAGTCCGCCAGCAAAGTATCCTGATCGATACTCGTGCACATTGCGTGGCCATATCCATGGGAAGCGATCTCATGGCCTCGCTTAGCAATTTCACGAATCAAGTTGGGAAATCTTTCGGCCACCCATCCTAGGATAAAGAAAGTAGCTCTTATCTTTATTTTATGATTCTCGAAAAGATCCAGAATCTTAAGCGTATTTGGAACGACCCTTGCCGGCAACCTTTCCCATTCAGATCGATTGATTAAACCGCTGAAATTTTCAACCTGGAACCAGTCTTCCACATCGATGGTAAATAGAATATTTTGTTTCAATGTTGCTCTTAGAGTGTCAAAAGGTTTATTTAAGCCGCAGTATTTACGGCCATGTGCTATGGCACAATGATCGTGTCATTTGCCTTGATGCTCACATTCTGGCTGAAATCCTGATCTTTGACTATCTTTTTATAATTGATGCGAAAAACCTGTTCTTTGCTTCCTTCCCTTCTATATAGAATAATTTCGTTTTTAGACGCCCACTCCGTGAAACCACCAGCGAGCGCGAAGGCCTGCAGCACGGTCAGCTCTTTCGTAAGGGGATATTCTCCGGTATTGGCGACTTCTCCTAGTATATAGAAACGTTGGCTGGCTGCGTTACGGATCGTGACGGTGACATTGGGATTCGAGACGAAGTCTTTTAAACGCTTCTCGATGGATTCTTTGAGTTCGGTCGTTGTTTTCCCCGCCGCGACGATATCATTGATTAAAGGAAACGATATTTTCCCGTCTAAACGGACAAGAATCTCTCCCCTTGAAAAATCCGGCTCTTTCCATGTAACGATTTCCAACACATCACCGACACCTATGCGATATTCTTGCGTAGCGACTGAGCTTTCCTGGGCAGCTGCACATATTGCCAAAAAAGAAAAAATGACTGCGGTTAGGATAACACTTGTAAGTAGTTTCTTCATTTTTCCCCCTATTGCCAGATTTTTGCCGACATTATTCTCGATCAACAGCCATAGTAGCTTTGATACCAGGCTACAAAGTGCTTAATTCCTTCTGAAAGCGGTGTTGCGGGTCTGAAACCGACATCTCTCATCAAATCATCCACATCGGCATATGTTGCGGGAACATCTCCAGGCTGGATGTCCATAAATTGTTTTTTTGCTTCCCTGCCCAGAGCTGTTTCGATCTCTTTGATGAAGTCGCAAAGTTGAACCGGATTATTATTGCCGATGTTATAAATTTTGTACTTTTTATAAGATGTGC
>JBAQGR010000598.1:0-1823 GCA_049287895.1 Desulfatitalea sp. | reverse complement strand
TCAGATAGCTGATCGGCTTGATTTGGCTGGACAGGGGCATGGTCTACCTCCTTAGAAATGTGTTGACCAAAAATAGTCTTTAAACAGGTCAACTGTCAAGACCGACATCAATCACCGCCGTCCGTTTAGAATTTGTTAAAAATGTAAACCATGGGTTTACAAATTCCGCTTTTTTTGCATCGAAAATTTATACATATCGTCTGACTCGCAAAACAGAGGCCTTGCATTTATTTAAATATTTGCTTAAAAGTAAACCATGGGTTTACAAAACGCCATAGGAATAAACCAACTGACCCGCCTTTTACCCGAGGGTGTGGCCGCCCCCAGCAGCTGGCTGGCCGCCCATGGTTACTCCCGGCAATTGGTGCGCAAGTATGTGCTCAGCGGTTGGCTGACCCCCTTGGGTCATGGGGCCTATGCCCGCTCCGGTCCGCCCGTGGGCTGGGAGGGGGTGCTGTTGGGGTTGCAGCGGCTGGGAAAGATGCCCTGCCACCTCGGCGGGTTGTCGGCGCTGAACCGCCAGGGCCTGGCCCATTTTCTTCCTCTGGGCGGCGAGCAACGCATCCAGGTGATGAGCGCCCGCAAGCCGCCCGCATGGGTGCGAGCCGCGAACTTGGCCCAGGTGTTGGTTTTCGACACCCGGCGTTTGTTTGCCGATCAGGCCCGGGAAACAGGTGTGGTGTCGCTGGCCACCGGCATCCGGGATTGGACCCTGCCCATGGCCGGCGTGGAACGGGCCGTGATGGAGATGCTCAACGATGTCGGCGACAATGACAGCTTCCAGCATGCGGCCCAGGTGTTCGAGGGCTTGACCGTGCTGCGGCCCAGGGTGGTCAACGACATGTTGGCCGCCTGCCGGAGCATCAAGGTCAAGCGCCTCTTTCTCTTTCTGGCCGCCCATTTCGACTATCCCTGGGCCAAACGGCTGGAGACCGCCGACCTGAACCTGGGGCGCGGCAATCGCCAGGTGGTCAAAGGGGGGCGGTTGGACAAACGCTTTTTGATAACCGTCCCGGAGCGTTTTGGTGCTGAATCCCTCTAACCCGTACTTTCGGCAGGTGGACCTGCTGCTGGCCCTGATGCCCCTGGTAGGTCGGGAGAGCTGTTTTGCCCTCAAGGGCGGGTCGGCCATCAACTTGTTTGTGCGCGATCTGCCCAGGTTGTCGGTCGATCTGGATCTGACCTTTTTGCCGGTCAAAGATCGCGCCCAAAGCCTGGCGGAAATGGACGCGGCCTTGGGCCGTATCGCTACGGCCATCACCCGGGCGCTGCCCGGCGCCGATCTCCAACAGACCGCCGGACGACCCGGGGAATGCACCAAGCTCCTTGTCATGCGGGACGGCATAAGGGTGAAGGTGGAGGCGTCGCCTGTTCTTCGCGGGGCAGTAAACCAGCCCGGGGTTCGCGGCGTATGCCCGAGCGTTGAAAGTCAATTCGGGTATGTGGAGATGCCGCTATTGCATCCCCACGATTTGTATGCCGGCAAGCTGTGCGCGGCCTTGGACAGGCAGCATCCCCGGGATCTGTTCGATGTGAAACTGCTCTTGGAAAACGAGGGCATCGGGGATGAACTCCTGCAGGTTTTCCTTGTTTACTTGATCAGCGGCAACCGCCCTCTGGCGGAGCTGATCGCGCCCCAATTCCAGCCGTTGGAAATGGTTTTCGAAACCCAGTTCAAGGGGATGACCATGCAACCCATCGGTGTGGCGGAACTGGAAGAGACAAGGCGCACCCTGGTAAAATTGATTCAGGAGAGGCTGACCGAAAAGCAGCGACGATTTCTACTCTCCTTCAAGCAAGGGGTGCCGGAGTGGTCGCTGCTG
>JBAQGR010000597.1:0-3203 GCA_049287895.1 Desulfatitalea sp. | reverse complement strand
GTAAAGGACCTTACCACCTGCGATGCCACCGCCCAAATGATCACCAAGGGACGGCTGGACGGGGTCGAAACCGCCTTTGACCGCGCGGCCAACATGAAGGCTTGCCCCATCGGAGCCGACTCGGCCTGCTGCAAACACTGCTTCATGGGTCCGTGCCGCCTGAACAGCAAGGATCCTTACGGCAAGGTGGGCGTTTGCGGTGCCACCATCGACACGATCATGGCCCGCAATTTCGCCCGCATGATCGCTGCCGGCGGCGCGGCCCACACCGACCACGGCATGGGCATGGTGGACCTGTTCCGCAATGTGGTCAACGGCAAGATCAAGGATTATGAAATCAAGGATGTGCAAAAGCTCGAATCCGTGGCCCAATCCATCGGTATTGAAACCGAAGGCCGCTCGGTAAAAGAGATCGCCACCGACTTGTACAAAGAGCTGGAACGCACCTATACGGGGCTGGAAGGCGAAATCCCGTTTGCCAAACGCGTGCCGCCCAAGACTCTGGAGACCTGGCGCAAGCATGGCGTGGTGCCGCGCGGCGCCATGCGCGAAATCATGGAGATGATGCACCGCACCCATATGGGCGTGGACCAGGACTACGCCAACATCACCAAGCAGTGCAGCCGCACGGCGCTGGCCGACGGTTGGGGCGGATCCATGGTGGCCACCGAAATTTCCGACATTCTCTTCGGCACGCCCTCCCCGGTCAGCATCGAAGTCAACATGGGCGTGCTCAAGGAGGACCAGGTCAACATCATCATCCATGGCCATGAGCCCAACATGTTCGAATCGATGATCGCCTCGGTGCACGAACGCACCTTGATCGAAGCGGCCAAGGCTGCCGGCGCCAAGGGGATCAACCTGGTGGGCATGTGCTGCTCGGGCGCCGAAGTATTGGTGCGCCACGGCATTCCCCATGCCGGCAACTTCATGTCCACCGAGGCGGTGCTCATCACCGGCGCGGTGGATGCCATGGCCGTGGACGTGCAGTGCATCAAACAAGGGCTGGTCAAGGTGGCCGATTGCTACAACACCCCGTTGATCACCACCAATACGCGCTGTCACATCGAGGGCGCCACGCACATCGCGTTCGACGATCATGACCCCAAGGCGTGCACCGACGAGATCGTCATCAAGGCGATCACGCGCTTCAAGAATCGCACGGCCAAAATTGAGATCCCCCAAAATGTGAATACCGGTGTGCATGGCTTCTCCCATGAGTACATCAACTACATGCTGGGCGGCAGCTTCCGCGGTTCCTACACACCGCTGAACGAAAACATCATCAACGGCCGCATCCGGGGCGTGGCCGGCGTGGTGGGCTGCACCAACCCGCGCGTCAAGCAGGACTGGGTGCATGTGGAGCTGGTCAAGGAGTTGATTAAGAACGATGTGCTGGTCTTGCAGACCGGCTGTTCCCAGATCGCCCTGGCCAAGGCCGGCCTGACCACCCCCGAAGCCGCCCATCTGGCCGGACCTGGACTCAAAGAGGTGTGTGAAACCGTGGGCATGCCGCCGGTGTTGGGGATCGGCTCGTGCGTGGATAACAGCCGCATCCTGATCGCCGCCTCCGAGATGGTTCGGACCGGCGGTTTGGGCGACAGCATCGCCGATCTGCCGGTGGCCGGGTGCGCTCCCGAGTACATGAGCGAAAAGGCCATCTGTATCGGTCAATACTTCGTGGCCTCCGGTGTCTATACGGTCTTCGGCGTCACCTTCCCCATCGTCGAAGGCACCAAGTTCCACAAGCACCTGTTCGAGGAGCTGGAGACCATGGGCTTTGGTAAGTGGGGTTTTGCCGTGCATCCCCACGACATCGCCCAGTTGATGATTGCCCACATTGACAAAAAGCGCAAAGCGCTGGGCCTGGACAAAGCACGCGAAAGGGTCTTGATGGATATGCAGAGTCGTCGCGCCATCGACGCCGCCTAACAAAGGCGGTCCATAAACGGTTACAACTAAGCCAAGGGGCGCCCTAATAAAGGCGCCCTTTTTATTTAGCAGGCTGTCGGGCTCAATCGATCTCTGGGTGTTCTTCGAGAAAGCGGTAGAGGGTAGCCCGGCCCACGCCCAGCTTGCGCGCGGCGCCGGCCTTGTTGCCTCCAGTCTTGACCAGGGCCTCCTGAACGGCCTGGGCATTGAGCTTGCGGATGCGCTCCGGGCGCAGCGGCAGACATTTCATCTGGCGCAGTTCCAGCGGCAGGTCATTAGGTGTGATGGATTTCTTGTCGCACTTGACGATGGCAAACTGCACTGCGTTTTGCAACTCGCGCACATTGCCCGGCCACGGGTAGTCCATCAGCAGCGCCATGGCCGCTTCGGAGATCCTGGGCGTCTTGTGACCGGAACGCTCGGCCACTTGCCGCAGAAAATGGTCGGCCAGCAGAGGGACATCGTTGCGGCGTTCGCGCAAGGGCGGAATATGGATGGGAATCACATTGAGTCGATAGAAAAGATCTTCGCGAAAGGTGTTGCGTTGCACTTCGGCCCGCAAATCCTTGTTGGTGGCGCTGATCACGCGCACGTTGACCGACACGGTGCGTTCGCCGCCCACTTTTTCGAAACGCCCCTCCTGCAGGAAACGCAACAGTTTGACTTGCAGCGGCTTGGGCAGATCGGCGATCTCATCCAAAAAAACGGTGCCACCGTCCGCCAGCTCGAAACGACCCTTTTTGTCGCGGATGGCGCCGGAAAAGGCTCCCCTGACATGACCGAACAGCTCGCTTTCGATCAGCCCTTCGGGAAGCGCGCCGCAATTGATGGGCACAAAAGGAGCGCCACCGCGTCGGCTTTCGTTGTGAATGGCGTTGGCCACCAGCTCCTTGCCGGTGCCGGTTTCACCAAATAGATGGACCGGAAAATCGTATTGGGCCACATCCACGATCTGCTGAAAGAGGCCGCGCATCTGGCTGTCGGCGCCGATGATGTTGGCAAAGCGGTTGGTTTCGCTGCTGCGGCGCTGCAACTCGTGCAGAACCGTGACATCGCTGAAAGCCGCCAAAACGCCCACCACATCGCCCTGATCGCCGCGCATCAGGGTGGCCCTGAATTCGACGCGCCGGGGTTCACCGTTCTGGGTCGTTATGCTGAGCGGATAGGCGATGCTTTCCCGGACAAATGGCGCTCCATCGCAAAATGAACAGCGCTGGCCGCAAAAGGGGGCCCCAAACACATCGTGGCAATCGCGGCCCACCACCTCCTGG
>JBAQGR010000596.1:0-5051 GCA_049287895.1 Desulfatitalea sp. | reverse complement strand
ACTTTCACCTCCCGGATCGCGCCTGCTTCCAGGCGAACGGACTCCCACCTTCGCGGGAGTGACGGTCCTCGGACTTTTTACGAGGCCATCAACATTCGTGTCTATTGAAAACATACGAGTATTTGTGCGCTTGGGCGTTAGGTGTTCCAATGCTTTTTTTCCACGCGTGATGTAGCCGGGTCCATTACACATACAGTCGTAACGCCGAAAGCATTGTTGGCGGCCACACCTATTTTGCTCAATGCGCCGAGTGGAAAGGTTTCCTCATCGAAAACATAGCGCCATTTATGGAAAGGCACATCGATATCGAAATTGTCGTAATGATATGTTCCAACCGAAGTTTTCAGTGCCAGCCACGGTTGCGGCCCGAAGGTCGCTGTGCTCGAGCAGACTTCCAGGGTATGCGTCGTTTCACCTACCGCCTTGAGCGACAATTCCAGTTCACATGGCGGCAGAGGAGACATTGACAATGAACGGCGTATCGCCATAATCGCATCGCTGTATTCGTATTTTACTTCTGGGTAGTCTGTCGCGACATTCGCAAGCATGCGCCGTATGCCGTCAATATCGGGTCGCATATCCCGAAAATCATGGTTGGTGAAGGATAGTACGACCGGCTTTCCGTCCCTGGCTTCCTCGAAGGCCTTACGGATAGCATCCTCTGTCAGAAGCCTAAAACGGGTGCCGATATTGAGACATCGCGCGACCCAGCGCCTGCAGGTGCCCGCCACCTGATAGTCATCGTACGCGGGATGATATGGCTGCCAGTTCGCCGGCGCGCGACGCCAGTCTCCGAAACGCCCTCCTTCTACACCGAACTGGCTTTTGTCTTCGTCCGTGTGGGCCATCGCCTGGCTGGCGTAATCGAAGGGGATGAATTGTTCGAGGAACCAGTGGCTGTCGGGTCGTATCACATGAAACCCCGGCCGGTGCGCCGCCGGGAACCAGAGGCGGTCGATGACGCGTCGAGATAAAATCTGATAAAGGCTCGTGGATGAGCTCCACCAGTGCGTCGCGCACCGATGAGCCTCTTTGCGGAAGGCGTGCGGGTGGTAGTGAAACTGCAAGCTGTCCCGCCCGGAGTTCGTCTCGCGAATTGCGTTGCAGTAGTGATCGAAGATGTTGTGATAGCCTATATCGCGCCGTCGTGGATTGAGTTCATAATCGACATGATCGACGCAAAACCAATTATAAATCCAACCGCCACCTTCCGTATCGGGAACCTGCATGCGATATCTTTCGGAGAGGCACTCTTCCAGCATCGCATCCACTTTGTCCCATGTGTCGTTATAAGCCAACAAATGGGGGTCTACGACTTTGCGTACGGCATTTTCCATCCCATCCAGATTTACTTCGCCGGCCTGCAAGCGTCGCAGCATTTTGACGCTGGGTTCGAGATCAAGCTTGAAAATGACCTTCAGGCGCTCGAAGGTCGCTTGAACCGGTTCATACAGCGGGCCTTCGGTATCGATGCAATGAACGACATATACCTTACTAGACATCAACACTCCAATCAGGACTTCACTTCAGGTGCCGGATCTGGATAGGCACTGAAAGTCATTGGCCAAGGCGGGATTTCACTGCAAGTCCTTCCAGTGGATCACCTGGTCGGGCCGGACGTCGCGAACCAATTTCCTGCCGATGGTGTAAGCAAGTTCATCTGGCGCAATACCAGTGCCCGGACGTTTGGCATCGATGTCTTCTTCTCGGATCGCATGTCCCTTTTGCAGGGCATGACGCGCCACGAGGCTGCGCCTGAACTTCTTGCGTTTCTCCAATTCCGCTGCGGTCACTACCCGGCTGTTGCTTCCCAAGGCGGCAAAAATATTCCGGCCCTCTTCAACGATCGTCTTGAGTTCCTTGGGGTCCGCCGAAATGGCATGGTCCCATCCCGGCATGTCTTTGTCGAGAGTAAAATGCTTCTCGATAAGGCACGCCCCCAAAGCGATGGCGGCAAGCGGGATGGATGTCCCCAGAGAGTGGTCGCTGAATCCTACCGGTACATCGAAAGCGTTCCGCAAGGTCGCCATGTTGTTCAGATGAATGGTTTCATATTCCGGCGGATAAATCGATATGCAGTGGAGCAATACGATTTGGTTGTTGCCTTCCGCACGGACCGTTTCGACAGCCTGTTCGATTTCGGCGAGCGTCGCCATTCCCGTCGATATGACCAGCGGTCGTTGCTTGGCGGCCACATACTTCAGAAGCGGCAGATGGACGATATCCATCGATGCTATCTTGAAAAACGGCACATCGAGTTGTTCCAGCAAATCGACCTCCGCCTTTGCAAAGGGGCTTGAACAGAAGGCGATCCCTCGCTGCCTGCAATGGGCTTGGGCTTCCCGATGCTGATCGGTGGTCAGCTGGTATGTTTTGACCATTTCCCGCAGGGAACCAAAATGCTTCTTTTTATCCGAATAATCGGTGTTACGATCGTATTCTTCTTCCGCGATGAGGGATGATTCGGTCCAGGACTGAAATTTGACTGCGTGAGCGCCGGCATCCGCGGCTGAATCGATCAAGCGTTTACAAAGGTCCATATCGCCGTTATGGTTCGAGCCCACCTCGGCGATAATATAGGGCGGCCGGCCCTGCCCCACTTCGATATTATTCAATTGAACGGTTTTCATATCAATCTCCATGAGAGTTCCACATGTACTGCAATGAGGGGTGCGCGACGGATGACCACCACAACGGTTCAATCTTCAAATCGTTGAGGGCTCGCGTGTAACGTTCGAGTGGGTCCGGTTGCCGCACGACCTGCCGCTGAAAGAGCTCGACATCGGCTGCCACCCTATTCAGGCAGGCGATCCGCTCGGCCATTGCGCCTTCGAATGGGAGAGCGGATCGTAATGTCTGAAAATGATGGCGCACGCACTCGGTGTCCCGGATGATCTGCCGCGGGTCGAAAGGAGGCCTTACGCGGGTCATGTTCGCGCTGTGTTGCCGGTAATCCATGCGGACGACCGTTTCGAAAAGCATTCGGGCGCCAACAAGCCATGCTTTTGTCGCCAGAAACCAGTCCACAATCCGCACTTCGGACGGGATTGGCAAACATTGTCGAAGTTGGGCCGAACGATAGGCGGAGTTGGAAAGTCCGAAGATATTGTAACGGGGCAATACTTCGTCGAGTTTTGCGTTGGACGGTAGTTCGAAGGTTGCGCCCAAATCTCGTCCGTCCTGGTCCACCAGGCGTAACGGGCATCCAACGAGATCACTTGTTTGCAAGGCGGCGCGGGCGCCCGAGACCCGCGAAGGATGCAATACATCGTCGCTGTCTACCAATATTACCCCATCGCATGTTTCCACGATTTTGGACAGGGCCAGTTGCCGGATCTGCGCCGGTGTACTGCCGGAAGAAAATTGAATCCAGTTGGCCGCCGGGTCGACGCCCATGGCATCGACGGCATCCGCGATGCTCATCGTGTCCAAACCGATCCACAGCTGGAATCCCCGATCCTCCTGTGCATGCAGCGAGCGGTACCAATCGCCTAAAAAAGGTTCGACCCCAGGGTAAATTGTGGTGTAAATCGCGAGTGTCTGAATGGCTTTCTTCATAGCATTCGAACGCAATCGCCTCTGCAAGGGCTATGTCTGAGATTCCGGCGATGCACACTTTTCTCGGTGCGCGGGCTTCTCACTTGATCCGTTGGGCCGGATTGCCGACGTATACTCCGGGCGTGGAGATATTTCTCACAACCGTGGTTCCGGCGCCGATTATGCAATTATCGCAAATATGCAAGGCCTGGATGATATTGGCCCCCGTTCCGATCATGCAATTGTGGCCGATGCTCACTCCTCCGCTGAGGGTGGCACCCGGTGCGATATGGACATTGTCTCCCAGCCGGCAGTCGTGTTCGATGGTGCTGTTCGTGTTGAGAATGCAGGCCCGACCGGTTTTCGCGCAGCTGTTGATCACTACGCCATCGAAAACAACTGTAGCGGCGCCGAGTTTAACTTCGCTGTTGACCACCGCGTCGCGAGAAACAACGGCCGGGCATTCGAATCCAATTGCTTCCAGACCCTTGTGCAAGATCAGTCTTGACTCACAAAGCTCTACTTTCCCTACTCCGATAGCGGCCCTGCAGGCTGGGTATTTTCGAAGAACTTCGGGAAGAACGCGGTCATCTCCGAGATAGGGAACAGCAAGCAGAGGGCCTTTATCCTGACGGTCGGTATACCCAAGGACGTCCCATCCGCTTTTTTGTAGGATGTCCATCAGGACTTTGGCGTGGCCACCACCGCCGATGACGACGATCTTATGCATTGTTCAGTTTCTCGACGACGTAAAGGATATCCTTTTCCGACAGTCCGACGCTGCAAGGTATGTTCAGGGTCATAGCGTGCAACCGATACGCCTTTTCAATGCGGTACTGCTGGCAGTTCAAGTAGGGCCGTTGCAGATGGTTCAAATGCCATACCGGTCGTGTCTGTATCCCCTGTGCCGCCAGGTGAGCCATTAGTTCTTCACGACTCTTGCCGTAACGCTTGTCGTCGATCCGCAAGGCGTACATCCAGTTATTGTTTCGGGCATATGCGGGTCCAGCGGATAGAGACAATCCACCAATCCGATCGATCTTTTCCTTGTAGCTGATGAAATTGTTGCGTTTGATCTTCAGAAACTCGGGTAGCCGCTCCAGTTGGGCCACCCCGATGGCGGCCTGAATATTGGTCAAACGAAAATTGTAGCCTATTTCGTGGTGCAGATAGCGGACCTCGTCGTCTTTGGCCTGCGTGGTTAGATAGCGCGCTTCCCTGGCCATCGACGGTGAAGCTGTGATAAGCATGCCGCCGCCACCCGTTGTGATGATTTTGTTTCCGTTGAAGGAAAAACAGCCGATATCACCTACGGTTCCCGTGTGAACGCTTTCGCGCTCATCGTCCAGATAAAAGGTTCCAAGGCTTTCAGTGGCGTCCTCGACTACCCGGATGTTTTTTTCGCGACAAAGATTAACAAGTTCTTGAATCCTTACGGCATTACCGAAAACATGCACGGGGATAATTGCGCTTATTCTGCGTCCGGAGGATTTGTTGAACGCGCAGTTGTCTTT
>JBAQGR010000595.1:0-6959 GCA_049287895.1 Desulfatitalea sp. | reverse complement strand
ATGGAGAACCGCACCGTTGCGGACAAATACTACAGCTTGGCCGCTCAGGTGGAAAGGGCCGAGGAGTTGGATCAAAAAATAAAACTGCTCCAAGATTTTCTGCAAGCGAATCCCCAAACGCCGCATGCGGGCGAAATTAAGACCCAGGTCGATCACTTGTTGCAAAGCAAGGAAGATCGCGACCTCGATCAGACCATTCTAAAAATCAGCTCCCTGCCGGTGGATGAGCAATACGAGCAAAAAGCGATCAGCTTGTATGGCGACTTTCTGGAAAAGTATCCCAAAAGTCGCTACCAGCAACGCATCGTCACATCCATCGGCGACATCAAGAATCTGGTCGACCAATACTACTATGAAGAGTTGAAACGGGCCGCCCGGATGGACTTCAGCCAGCGCCTGCAGGTGTATAAAAGCTATCTCAAGCGTTTTCCCGGAGGTCGCTACCAGGGGGATGTGGATATCCTGATCAATGAAATGGGACAGCAACATCTCAACTATCTAAAAATTGAAGATGCCAAGTGCGAACAGACCCAGCGCTGGGAACCGTGCGTGCAGCGCTACGACAGTTTCATCGCCGAATTTCAGGGGACACCGCTGGCCGAAGCAGGGCACAAGATGCTGGCGGAGTTGCAGGACAAGCGCGATTTGGTCCAACTTAGAAAGCTCAAGGATGAGGCCGGCAATGATTTCGAGAAAGTGACCCAGGCCTACCGGGACTATCTGGACAGCCATCCACAAAGCACCCAAAAGCAGGTCCTCGAAACAGAACTGGCATCCCTGAGCCAGAATCTTGCGACCCAGCGCCAGTGGAAAGCCGTCCAGGCCTATGCCACCAATCCAAACAACGGCCTTTTCGAGCGGATTCAGAAGCTGGATCGCTATTTGCGCGACAACATATCCGGTCCCTATGCCAGGGACGCCCAGGAGCTGATGAGCCAGCTGGAATCCCAACGCCAGATGTCGCTGCAGCAACGCAAAATCGAAGCGCGCAAACAGGAAGAGCAGGCCCGCATCCAGCGCGACCGCGATAAGCGGGCCCAACAACAACAGCGGACCGCGCAATTGCGCAGCGAGCTGACCCGGCAATTGAGCGCTTCGCCACGCTATCAGGTCAACGCCGACGGTACTTTCAGCGACAGCACCACGGGATTGACCTGGAGCCTGCTCGATTCATACCAAGAGTTAGGAGGGTGTTCGGATTATGCATCGGCGCAACAATATATCCAAACGCTGCAAACCGGCGGCCATGTCGACTGGCGACTACCCACGGCCAGCGAATTGGCTGCCGTCTGCAAACAAAAACCCTACTTCCCCAAAACCGGCGCCGAATGGTACTGGAGCTCCGAGGCCTATGTGCGGGGCTACCATAACGTGGCTGATGTCGTGACGGCAAAGCCTGAAACCGTCTTTCAACGGCAGCATCGGCGCCAGGATGAGTGCGGGGCCGTTCGCGCCGTTCGCCCTTGATGCGACTCTTTTTGTTTTTCTTGAAAATTCACCTGGAACATACTATAGCGGACTGGAAATTAACTGAGATCGTCACAGGGGGAACTGGATGCGCAAGAAGAATAGATGGTTCGCGGCAGCGATGTTGATCGTGTTGGGTTTGGTCTGGGGTCCGGTCTGGGCCGCGGAAGGTGAGATGTGCGTGCCCATGGGCGAAATTACCTTGGTGTCACTCTCCGCCGAAGCCAAGCGGGCAGCCGTCACCTTTCCGCATTCTGTTCACTTCGGTTTCAGCTGTGAGCGGTGCCACCACACCTGGGATAGAATGACACCGATAACCGGTTGCACCGCGACCGGTTGCCACAACATGGGCGAAGCGCCCAAAGCCCAAGATGGCCGACCGGCCAAGGACGCGATGCTGCAAGTGCGTTATTTCAAAAATGCCTATCATGCCATGTGTATCGGCTGCCATAAGGCGATACACAAAGAAAACGAAAAGCTGCAAGCGACCCGGATGCCCACCGACCAGAAGATGGCCGCAAGTGGTCCGACCGGCTGTATTCAGTGCCATCCCAAAGAGTAGTACTTCTATAAGATCATGGGCCAGAGTCCCGGTGCGATCATTTGGACTCGATGCGCGGCGCCAAAATACCCCTGTTGAAAATTTCGTAGGCGAGTTTGAGAGTCGCTTTCAGATGATCCTTTTTATCGTCGATAATTTTTTTGCTGGCCTCCCATAGCACCACACCGGAAAAGAGCGACCAGGAGATGTCCGAGAGCGCCACCGGGTGGCAGTCGATGAACTTGCCCGACTCGATGCCTTCCTGGAAGATTTTTGCCATGGCGCCGATGGAGCTGCGCGACAGGGTTTTGATCTCTTCGATCAACTCCGGCGAGAGATTTTTCAACGTCTCGCTGGATTGCAAATGAAACATGTTGATGATGATCAGCGGATCGAAGTCATACACATCGAACATCACCTCATTGAGTGCGTTCAGCTTTTGCAGGGCATCCATTTCGGTCTGGTTGATCACGTGGGAAACGCGGATGTGCAAATACTGCAAGATCCTTAGAGACAGAGAGGCGTACAACTCCTCCTTGTTCTTGAAATAGAGATACAAGGTGCCCGGGCTCAATTCGGCTTCCTTGGCAATATCTTCCATGGTGGCCTTGTTGAAGCCCTTATCTGAAAAAACCCGTTTGGCGGCGACGATGATTTGCTGCCGTCGTCGCTCCTTTTCCCGTTCTTTACGCTCTTGAATACCCATTGGCTCCTATCCTGCCTGACCTCTGTTTTGCCCATATCGAACACCCACAACAGCGCCGCGTGACCATGACGGCCGCCCGAATGCGCCGAGCGGGTGAATTTCCCTGACCTGTTTGTCGAATAGATGAAACAAAACCGGCCAAATGTCAATTATTTAATAAATGACCCTTTGTGTTCGATCGAAGATTTCTTCTCCGGGAAAAATACGAGGAAATCCGGCGCTCGCGGCAGAAGAGCGCTCCTTCAGCGTCGACTTCATCTACTTGAACAACGGGGTGCTGATATAGCGTTCGCCGGTGCTGGCCAGAATCGCCACGATGCATTTGCCGGTATTCTCTTTGCGCCGGGCCAATTGCAGGGCCGCCCAAACCGCGGCGCCCGATGAGATTCCGCACAGGAGGCCCTCTTCGGCGGCCAGACGGCGCGCCGTGTCAAAGGCGGCCTCGTCGCTGACCGTCACCACCTCATCGATCAGACTCGTATCCAAAATCTTGGGCACAAAGCCGGCACCGATGCCCTGGATCTTGTGCGCACCCTTGGCCTTGCCCGAGAGCACTGCCGAGGAGGCTGGTTCCACGGCAATGGCCTTGAAGGCCGGGTTCTTGGCTTTGATGAATTGGCTCACGCCGGTGATGGTGCCGCCGGTGCCCACCCCCGATACCAGGATATCCACCCGGCCCTCGGTATCGGCCCAAATCTCAGGGCCGGTGGTTTCGCGGTGGGCCTGGGGATTGGCCGGATTTTCGAACTGGTTGGGCATAAAGGCGTTGGGGTTCTGGGCCAGGATCTCTTTGGCCTTGGCGATGGCGCCTCCCATGCCTTCCGGTCCGGGGGTCAGTACCAATTCGGCGCCCAGATGGGTCAGCAGCTTGCGGCGCTCCACGCTCATGGTTTCGGGCATGGTCAGACAGAGCCGATAGCCCCGCACAGCGCAGACAAAAGCCAGACCGATGCCGGTGTTGCCGCTGGTGGGCTCGACAATGAGGCTCTGTGGGTCGATGCGCCCCTGGCGCTCGGCGTCGGCAATCATATAAGCGGCGATGCGGTCTTTCACGCTGCCCAAGGGGTTGTAATACTCCAACTTGGCTAGTACTTCGGCCGGCGCTTCGGCGGACAGACGGTTCAAGCGCACCAGCGGCGTGCGGCCGATGGTGGCATTGACGGTAGAGTATATTTGCATATCAGGCTCCTTTGGCGTGGTTGTTGGCTGATTTGTAAATCAACCGGGGGTGTTCCATCATCACGGTGGTATCGGGCGGCACCGATTCGGTAAGCCACACATTGCCGCCGATTACCGAGCGTGTGCCGATCACCGTATCGCCGCCTAGGATCGTCGCGCCGGAGTAAATGATCACGTCATCCTCGATGGTGGGATGGCGCTTTTTGCCGCGATACTGCTCGCCGGCATTTTTGGGCAGGCTCAAGGCGCCCAGGGTCACGCCTTGATAGATCCGCACGTTGCGGCCGATGTGGGTCGTTTCGCCGATCACCACTCCTGTGCCATGGTCGATGACAAAGCGCGGGCCGATGTCGGCGCCCGGGTGGATATCGATGCCGGTCAGGCTGTGGGCATGTTCGTTCATGATGCGGGGCAGCAGCGGTACCTCCAATTCAAACAAGCGGTGGGCCACCCGATGTACCATGATGGCGAAGATGCCCGGATAGCTGAAGATGATTTCGTCGTGGCTTTTGGCCGCCGGGTCGCCTTCGAAGGTGGCTTGCACATCGGTGGCCAGTATCTGGCGAATTCCCGGAACCGATTCCAGAACGGCCAGGGCCCTTGCCTGGCCGCTCTGCTCGCACTCGCTGCACGGCAGATTGTAGCGCAGGCAATCGTGGCGCACGTGGTGGGCGATCTGCTCGGAGAGCATATCGTAAAGCACCGACACGCTCTGGCCCAGACTGTATTTCATGTTGGCCGGGTCGAGTTTGCTTTTGGAGAAATAGCCGGGGAAAAGGATTTCACGAAACCGGTCGATCAGATCGGATACGAATCCTTCGGCGGGGATCGGCTCATAGTCGATATGGGTGTAGCACTCATCGCTGTTGCAGTGGGCGATGATCTTCTCGGCGATCTCCGGCACCCTGGCCTTCATCTGCTTGCAGGCCGCCACATCGGCCTTGCATAGATCGGTTTCCATTTTGCAGGCATCCGAAGATGGGCTGTGATCTTTCATGGTGACCACTCCTGAATCGTTTAAAGTCGGTACAATCGGCGCTAAATAACGCCAATGATAAGGCGAATCGGCTGCAACGCAAGCCGTGCTCTCCGAGGCATCCCCCACAAGGTCCGCCGGACCGATTTTCCGCGGGCTGGTTGAAGCCCCCCTTTTTTCCCCTTGGCGCATCCGCTGACCCTATGCTATGGCTTAAGCATCTATCTTTTCACATCTTTTACCCCTTACCATCAGGCGCGGACGCATGAAGAAGAAACATTTCGTCACGTTGGCTCTGGTCGGCCTGGGAATGGTCATCGGGTTCCCTCTCTTCAGCATGACCTACTACACGATGGTGCGCACCTCCACTCCCCAGTTCTGCGCCAGCTGCCATGAAATCCAATTCGCCTACGACACCTGGAAAACCTCCACCCACGTCAACAATCCCCAGGGCTTCGTGGCCGACTGCATGGATTGCCATCTGCCGGCGCCCCACGACACCTTTAACTTTTTCTATGCCAAGGCGTTTCATGGTATCAAGGATGTACTGGTCCATTTCTTGGGCGGCGAATACGACCACGCCGAAAACCGGCAGCTGGCCTACGATACCTTCGATAACCAGCAGTGCATGAAGTGCCATCGCAATATTTTGAATATCCCCAACAAGCGCGGGGCCATGCTGGCCCATCGGACCGTGCTTTACCCGCGTCCCGGATTTGAGAAAAAGTGCGTGGATTGCCATCGCGATCTGGTCCACAATCCCGCGCCGCAATATCGCTACAAACAGTATGAGCCGTCTTACCGTGGATTGGGCGTGTAGCCTCGGCCACGCCGCCCCGGAAGCCCGGTTGGACGAGCCGACGATAACCAACGATAGAAGACAGGGGGATACCATGAGACATTGGATTGGAACCATGGCCGGTGGTGTGTTACTGGCATGGGCCGCCGTCGCTCTGCCGGTCGGACCGGCAAGCGGGCAGCAGCAGAACATGCCCACGGAAAAGGCGTTTCGCATCGAGCGCAGCATGCCGCCCGAAGCCGTGGCCTGCATCGAGTGCCACAAAACCGAAAATCCGGGCCTGTTCGCCGACTGGGCGCACAGCCGGCACGCCAGTGCCAACATCACCTGCTACGACTGCCATGTTGCCGAGGTCCACGATGCCGACGTGAGCCAGTCCCATTACAAGCAGTACGAGCGCGGTGATCTCAAATACGGCCGCAAGGAGTACAAGGTGCCGATATCGGCCGTGGTCACTCCCAAGGATTGCTCGCGTTGCCATCCGGACGAAGCCAAGCAATACAGCGTCAGCAAGCACGCCAACACCATGGAACTCATCTGGAAGATCGACGCCTGGCTGCTCAAGGGCATGAACAGCGATTTCGAACGCGCTGCCGGCTGCTACCACTGTCACGGCACTATTCTGAAAAGCAAGGATGGGGTCCTCGATCCGGAAACCTGGCCCAACGTGGGCGTAGGCCGCGTCAACCTGGACGGCAGCAAAGGCAGCTGCTCCAGCTGCCACACGCGCCACCGTTTTTCGGTCATGGAGGCGCGTAAACCCGAGGCGTGCGGCCAGTGCCATTTGGGACCGGACCATCCCCAGATTGAAATCTACATGGAATCCAAGCACGGCGACATCTACACGGCCCACAGCAGCGAGTACAACTGGAACGCCGCGCCCGGCGCCTGGACCCCGGGCGTGGATTACCGCGGCCCCACCTGCGCCTCGTGTCACATGTCGGGCGCCGGCACCACCCTGACCAGCCACGATGTCACCGAGCGGCTCTCGTGGGAACTGCAAGCGCCCAAAACCGTGCGGCCATCCGATTTCGCGGCCTTCCCCGCCAAGAACGACTGGCAGGTGGAGCGAGATAAAATGAAAGTAGTCTGCATCCAGTGCCATGGCAAGACCTGGGTGGACGATCACTATGTTAAATTGGATAAGGTGGTCCAGGAGTACAATGAAGTCTACTTTGCACCTGCCAAGAAGATGTTCGATGAACTCAATACCAAGCAGCTGCTGGACAGCACTAAATTCTTCGACGAGCGCATGGAGGTGGAGTACTATGAGCTGTGGCACCATGAAGGC
>JBAQGR010000594.1:0-2488 GCA_049287895.1 Desulfatitalea sp. | reverse complement strand
GCGGCGATTGTCTCCATGGGAGGCTGGGCGCCGAGCATCAATTTAAGCATCCAGCCCTGCTGATCGCCGCTGGCGATCTTCAGCCAGCCGCTTTTCTCGGAAAGTGTTTCGACGGCATCGCCCTTGGATAACTCCCCGATGCGGGCCGCCTGAAAGGCCGGCTCGGCCCACAGCGGTGCCTTGGCGCTCTGGACAAAGAGGCGCTGGGCATGCACGGGCATGGCGAAGAGCCCGGCGACCAGAAACAACCCCAACACCCAATGTAAACGTTTCATTTTTTGCTCCCAGGGTTCATTGCGGCGGGCGCCGGCACCTTAGGATGCCCGCCACAGTCAACGCTACTTGGCATCAAAGATACACACGCCGTCCCAACCCGGGTCCGGCGGTGTGCGGCCGTACTGCGTACATCGGTCGATCCAGCGCAGACTTAAGGGATCCGCCGGCCTGAGAGCCAGAATTTGCTTGTGACAGGCGGCGGCCTCCTGGAACCTGCGGCCCAGGTAGAGCTCGAAGCCCTGGAAGGCCAGGGTGGCGATGGCGGCGTCATCGGGATGCGGCGCAGCGCTGGAGTTCAAGGGTTCGTAGATGAAGGTAGCGGTGTCCCTGCCCTTAACCTTGACATGATCGACAATGCGGCAGCAGATGCGCTCTTTGATGCGGCCGTAGGTTTCTTGGGATATCAGGATGGGGCAGCCGTAGAACTTGCTCAACCCTTCCAGGCGCGAGGTCAGGTTGACGCCGTCGCCGATCACCGTGTAATCGAGTTTTTTCTGGGAGCCGATATTGCCCAGGATCACTTCGGCGGTATGCAGGCCGATGCCCATCTTGAGTTCGGGCATTCGGCGGCTGCAATTATCCAGGTTGAGCTGCGCCAGGGCCTTTTGCATTGCCATGGCGCTGGTGGTGGCCTTGTAGGCATGATCGCCGTCCCGGATGGGCGCTCCCCAGAAGGCCATGATGGCGTCGCCGATGAATTTGTCCAGGGTGCCCTGGTGCTCGAAGATCACATCCACCATCGCGGCTAGGTAGCGGTTGAGCAGGGCCACCACCTGTTCCACGGCGTGCTGCTCGGCAATGGTGGCGAAGCTGCGCAGATCGCAAAACATCATGGTGAGCGTCTCGCGCTGCCCCACCTCGGCCGACATCAGGGCATCCTTGGGATCGGCCAGCACGGTGGCTAGAATCGCCGGCGAGACGTATTGGCCCAGGACTCTTTTAATCTTGCGCTTTTCCTTGCCGCTGGAAAAACCGATCCAGGTGAAGGAAGAGGCATAGGTCAACAGGATTCCAGTGATGGCGGGCGCCAGCGTGGCATAGCGGTTGGCGCCAAAGAGAAGCAGGTTCGTGCCGGTCAAGAGGGCCAAAAGACCCAGGCAGAGCAGGAGCTGCTGCTTGAGCGTCGGGCTGAGAAAAATAGCCGCGGCCGTGGCGCTGATGGCCAGCAGCAGGATGGCGCTGTCCAGGGTCGCTGGGATTTGGCGCAGAAAATCTCCCGTAAGGATGTTGCCGTAGATGGAGGCATGCAGCAGCACCCCTGGCGTTCGATAGCCGAGGCTCGTGTTCTTGAGATCTTCCACGCCGGCTGCGCTGGCCCCGATGAAGACCGTTTTGTCCTTGAATTCAAAGGGCCGCACCGGTAGATCGGCCGTTTCCCCGCTGAGCAGCCGCACCAGGCTCAGATAGACCCCGCTGAAGGAAAAGGCCGAATAGCGCCCGTAGAGGTTGACCGGAAAATAGCCGTGCCGATCCAAGGGGATTGCCGTCTTACGTGCGGGAGTTTTGATCGTTACGCATCCTGCATCAATGCGCAGCTCGGTACGATCCTTCGTCTCCCATAAGGGGAGCATCGCCAGGGCCGGCAGGAAGGTAGCCTTATGCTTGAACAAAAGCTCGGCCCGCCGGTAGACGCCGTCTGCATCCGGAGAGAAGGCGGCCACACCGATGGCGCCGGCGGCCTCGGCCAGGGTGGGGTAAGGCCAATAGGCCGTCGTGTAATCGGCAAGAGGCCATTCGGCCGGTTGCTGGACGGCAAGAGGCGTGAAGTTGGGCGGGGGGGCTGCTGCGGCGCGGAGAGCGTTCACGTGCCAGAAGGCGGCGTCGCGAACCAACTGGCAGGCATGCACCACATTGCCGGCCTCCCGGGTGGCCTGGACCAAACGCAGATCGGAGGCGCTGATCCCGGCGGCCGTTCCGGATGTGGCCTCGGAGAAGAGAACATCGAACACCACTCTTTTGGCCCCGCTGAGGGATAGAAATTCGATGATGCTGGCGTGAACCTCCCTGCTCCAAGGCCAGCGGCCGGCCACGGGTTCCATGGCCGAAAGGGAAGCCTCGTCGATAAGAATCAACACCACCTCATCGGGCATGGCACGGCTGGTGCGCCAGATCCGCATGCGCAGATCGTAGGCTCCGTTTTCCAGGCCATCCAGAAGAGGTGTGGCCTGCGCAGCCAGCAGTCCCAGGTAGATACACAGGGTCACGAGGACGA
>JBAQGR010000593.1:0-8075 GCA_049287895.1 Desulfatitalea sp. | reverse complement strand
CCGCCATACTGACCCCAACCCCGGACATTCTCAACTTGATGTTGATGGCGGTGCCGCTCTACCTGCTTTTCGAAATCGGGTTGATCGGGATGCGGTTTTGGAAAGGATAACATCCTGCTTTTTTTTTCGACCCAAAACGGATATACAGACCCCGCGACATCTTCCTTGGGACAAAACGCGGGTCGATGGAAAGAACAATGAAACTTCTTCTCTTAGGTAACCCCCCTGCTCTTTTAGGCGCAACCATCATCCGGCACACGCAGGCGGTGGGTCGCGCGGCCCTTTTTTTTGTGATGGGCTTGCGCCATCTTTGCGCCTGGCCCTGGCAAATCGAAAAAATCGTCGAGCAGCTTTTCTTCATCGGATTCAAATCGCTCTTCATCATCACACTGACGGGTGCGTTCACCGGCATGGTGCTCGGCTTGCAAGGCTATTACACCCTGGTGAAATTCGGTTCCGAGGGGATGCTGGGCGCGGCCGTGGCGCTGTCGCTCATCCGCGAGATGGGACCGGTCCTGACCGCCATCATGGTGGTGGCCCGTGCCGGCTCGGCCATGGCGGCCGAAATCGGCATCATGCGCATTTCCGAACAGATCGACGCCCTGGAAACCATGGACATCCAGCCGGTACGCTTTCTTTTCAGCCCGCGATTGGCGGCGGCCATCCTCAGCTATCCTCTGCTGACCGCGCTCTTCGATGTCGTCGGCATCCTGGGCGGCTATCTGACGGGGTCCGTGTTGCTGGGGATCCAGTCCGGCATCTATTTCAGCCGCGTGGAGTCGAGCGTGGAGATGCAGGACGTCACCGGAGGCTTCGTCAAAGCCCTGTGTTTTGCCGTGTTGGCGACCACGATCTGCTGCTATCAGGGTTTTTATACGCACTACCGCACGGAAGCTTTCGGGGCCAAAGGCGTGAGTCTTTCCACGACCTCGGCGGTGGTGATTTCCTGCGTGGTGATCCTGATCGCGGATTATGTGTTGACCTCTTTTCTGCTGTAACAAGGCCTATGAACGCACCGCTGATTGAATTTAAAAATGTACACAAGGCTTTTGGCGCCAATACAGTGCTCAAAGGCATCGATCTGACGATCTACCGTGGAGAGATCACCACCATCATCGGCAAGAGCGGTATCGGCAAAAGCGTTCTGCTCAAGCATATCATCGGACTGTTGGTTCCAGATCAGGGCCAAATTCTGGTCGATGGGGTAGCCCTGGAGGGCATGAACAGCTCGGTGCGCAAAGCCATCCGGGCCAAATGCAGCTATATGTTTCAGGGAACGGCCCTGTTCGATTCGATGAATGTCTATGACAATATTGCCCTGCCCCTCAAGGAGCGCAGACAATTCAAACCAAACATCATCCGCCAAAAAGTCGCGGACAAAATGGCCCAAATGGATCTGAAGGGAAAGGAATCGGTCTATCCTTCCCAACTTTCCGGCGGCATGAAAAAACGCGTGGCCATGGCCCGCGCGCTGATAACCGAACCTGAAATCGTTTTGTTCGACGAACCGACGACCGGCCTTGATCCCATTCGCAAGAATGACGCCTATGAAATGATTTTGGACTATCAAAAGCGTTTTGGCTTTACCGCGGTGATGGTCAGCCACGACTTGCCGGATGTCCTATTCATTTCCCAACGGATCGCCATGTTGGAAGAGGGCCGGATCATATTCCAGGGGAACCGCCAGGAGATCCAGGCCAGCACCCATCCGGCGGTTCGTGCTTTCATCAGCAGTGGAGAGAAGTATGCAAAAGAAGAGTGTTGAAACCGCGGTGGGTATTTTCGTTTTGATCGGTGTCCTTTGCGTTTCCTATTTAGCCGTTCGCTTGGGACGCATGGAGTTTTTCGGCAGCGGTTATTACACGCTGAACGCCTATTTTAATTCAGCCACCGGACTTAAACCAGGTGCGCCGGTCGAGATCGCCGGCGTGGAAGTCGGACAGGTGGAAGAGATCCACCTGGATGAAGAGAGCCAAATGGCTATCGTGAGCCTGGCAATCCGAAACGGGCTTGTGATCAAAGACGATGTGATCGCATCAATCAAGACGTCCGGACTGATCGGCGACAAGTTTGTTAAATTGTCGCCCGGCGGCTCACCTCAAGCACTCAAACCGGGCGACAGCATCATGGATACCGAATCCCCCCTGGATATCGAGGAACTTATCGGCAAGTTCGTTTTCGGCAAAGTATAGAATCTGAAACTACTTCTCATCAGGGCACGAGGCCCATGCCTTGCAGCACCGAGAGCATGATGGCGGCGGCCATGACCGATCCCACCTGCCCGCCGGTGTTGGCGCCGATGGCATGCATCAGTAAAAAGTTAAACCGGTTGTGCTTGAGCCCTTCGCGCTGGACCACCCGGGCGGCCATGGGATAGGCCGATATGCCCGCGGCGCCGATCAGGGGATTGATCTTGCCGCCGGTGACCAGATTCATCAGCTTGCCGAACAGCACGCCGCATACGGTGTCCAGGCAGATGGCCAGGAAGCCGAAGGCCAGGATCAGCAGGGTCTCGCCCTTGAGGAAGAGCCGGCCGTCCATGGTGGCGCCGATGGAGATGCCCAGCAAAAGGGTGACCACGTTGGCGATTTCATTCTCCGAAGCCTTGGCGAGGCGACCCACCACCCCGCTCTCGCGCATGAGATTGCCCAGCATGATGGTGGCCAATAGCGGAAGTCCTTTGGGCGCGATCAACCCGCCGATCACGGTGATCACGATGGGAAAGGCGATGCGGGCTTCTTTGGAGACCGGCTTGCTATCGCTCTCCATGACGATCGCGCGCTCTTTTTCGGTGGTCAACAGCCGCATGATAGGCGGCTGGATAACCGGCACCAGGGACATGTAAGAGTAAGCCGCCACGGAAACGGCGCCCAGCAGATGCGGGGCGAACTTGGAGGTCACATAGATGGCGGTGGGACCGTCACACGCCCCGATCACGCCGATGGCCACCGAATCGAGCTTGGAGAATCCAAAGAAAAGGGCCAAGCCGAGGGTCAGGAACATGCCGAATTGGCCGGCGGCGCCCAGCAGGAAGATCTTGGGGTTTTCCAGCAAGGGGCCGAAATCGGTCATGGCGCCGATGCCTATGAAGATCAGCAGGGGGAACAGTTCGTTGGCCACCCCCATGTTGTAAATGGTGCGCAGAAAGCCCTCTTCTTCCATCAGACCGGCCAGTGGAATGTTGACCAGGATGGCGCCGAACCCGATGGGAATCAACAGCAGCGGTTCGACATCCTTTTTGATGGCCAGATAGAGCAACAGGCCGCCCACGGCGATCATCACGGGATTGGACCAATGGAGTTGAGCGATACCAGCCCCCAGGCCGCTTAATCCATTTACGATAGCATCGAACATGGCGCAACGTCCCCCTTCTTCACGACCACCGGCTATTCGGCGGAGTCTTCTTCCCTGACAGGAAAAGTCTTTTTCAGCAGGCTCATGAGAACCGCGAACAGGGCCAGAACAACCATCGTCCCGCCCATACCTACCACAATCATGGTAAAGCCAAATTCCCAATTGCTCATAGTATTGTCTCCATCGCCGTTGCCCTTTCTCAGGTAATCAGATGATCCACCTTGCCCGCCGACCGGGGGGTGATGGTTTTGATGCAGGTTTTCTGAATCGGCATCTATTACTTTTTCTTTTTCACATAGGCAACAAAAAAATCATCGGAAATTCCGCTGGTTCAATAATTAAAGGCATGGTTTCTCGAGGAAGGTCTTTGTTTTCAACGATCGGCAGGGGTGCCTGTTTTGCGGTCCTTGCCCTTGCGTGTCACCCGACACGCATTCCGCATTCAAGTGGAGACGCCCAGTTTGGGCAGTACATAGGCTTGCAGCAGGAACCACGCGGCCAACACCGTTATAAATAGAAGCAGCGCTTTCATGGCGATCAATGTTTTCCCCGCAACGCGGCCGAGTCAATTTCATATTTCTTGATCTTGTAATGGATGGCCCGCCGGCTGATCCCCAGCAGTTTGGCGGCCTCCTTTTGGACGCCGCTGGCCTGTTTGAGAGCCCGGATGATGGCACCCCGCTCGGTGTCTTCCAAGGAGAACGAATCGGCCACCGGCTCTTCGGTCATGGCCATGGTGGGCAGCCCGGAAAGGTGCATATCGTCGGGCCGCAACACATTGCCGTGGCACAGAACAATACCGGCCTCGATGGCGTTCTTCAACTCACGCACATTGCCCGGCCAGGGATAGGCACGCAGGTAATCGACGGTTTCCGCGGGCAGTTTCGCCGGCCGCGTGCCGTTTTGCTGTGCATAGGATTGCACGAAAAGTTGCGTCAGGAGAGGGATATCCTCCCTGCGGTCGCGCAAACGGGGGATTTGCAGGGTCACCACGCGCAAACGGTAGTAAAGATCCTCGCGGAAGCGGCCGTTCTTGATCTCTTCGACCAAGTCCGAATTGGTGGCCGCCAGGACACGGCAATCCACCGCATTTTCTTTCAAGTCGCCGATGCGACGGATCTTGCGATCCTCTAGAAATCGCAGCAGACGCACCTGCATTTCCGTGGAGATATTACCGATCTCGTCGAGGAACAGAGTGCCTTTGTCGGCCGTGTCGATCAAGCCGCGCTTGTCGTTCACGGCATGGGTAAAGGCGCCGCGGACATGGCCGAACAGTTCGCTCTCCAGCAGACCTGCCGGAGTGCTGCCGCAATCGACCACGACGAAAGGCTGTTTGGTCCTGGCGCTCAACCGGTGGATCAAACGGGCGATGCGCTCTTTGCCCACACCGCTCTCCCCCAGAATGAGCACATTCACATCGCTCTGGGCCACCTTATGGACCAGGCCGTACAGCTCTTTCATTTTGGGGCTTACGGCATTTACCATATCGACGAGCAGCCCGTCGTCATCGCCGGCGGCAGCCGTAAAGCGCGGGTTATCCTCCAATACTTTACGCAACTTATAGACCAATTCGCGCCCGTCGAAGGGCTTGGCCAGGTAGTCTACCGCACCGGCCTTGACGGCTTTGACCGCATCGGGAATCGAGCCATAGGCGGTCAAAAAAATGATCGGCAGCCCCGGATGGAGCGAACGGGCCTTGGTCATGACCTCCATGCCGCTCATCCCAGGCATTTTCATGTCGGATATCAGCAAGTCGATTTTGTTTTCTTTCAAAATACGCAGGGCATCCTGCCCATTCTCGGCCTTGTAGATGATAAACCCGGACGATTGCAATCGCGCCTCGAGCACCTGCAACACATTGGGATCATCATCCACGATCAGAATCGCGGTGTTGGTCTCTTGCAATTGGTTTGGCATATCAAGCCATCCTTGACATTATCACATACCCTTTCCCCCGAGCGCGGGTGCCGTCACGGCGCTATTCCGCGACCGACAACGATCGTCCCAAGTCACTCGGCGGTAGGGATGGCGTTCTTTTTCTTCTGGATCTTCTGGTCTATGGATTCAAAGGCCTTGATCTGTTCATTGAGCCTTTCGACCTCTTTTTCGAGCGTCTTTATTTTTTTGTCCCTGGCCTCAACGTTTTGTCCGGCGGCATCCAATTGGTTCTTGAGCCGCTGGATCTCTTGATTTGCGCGAACCACAAACCACTGGGGAACCGATGGTGCCTTTTCGGTGGCAGCGACGCCCTCCGCATCGAACGAGATATGTGAAAAGATCATTTTGTTCGCCACAAGCGGGGCCAGCAGCGTGGGGTTCTCCTCCTCCTGCTGGGTGGGCGCACATTGTACCCATGTATCCCATAAGGCGACGGCATCCTTGTACGCTTTGGGTGTCTCGGCCAGCATCAACCGCGAACAGGCTATACCGAACAGCGCCATGCGCGCCATGGTGGGGTTGGCCGTATGCTCCCGAATGGCCGTGAACCGATTGACAGCTTGATCGTAGGCTTGGGCCTTATAGACATTCACAGCGTCTTCATATTTTTTTTGTTCCGAGGGCGACAGCCCCGGTTCCATTACCGTCGGACGGTAAAACCCACGCCATTCACACCCGCTGACCGTCACCACGCTCAAGCAAACCAGAACCCATATGATGCGTTGGACAATAGTTTTTGGTCGTGCCGTTCGTTCAGTCATCATCACTCGTGTACAAGAGGGTTACGAAACGTTTTTAAAGAAGCTCCTCATCTATATCTATTATGAGGCCGCGAGGCCGCTTCTAAATTTCCACCTTTATGCAAATCCACCCAAAGAGCTTCCTAAATATTCCCGCTGGCGGATCGCCCATCGATCAATTTGCCTTTTGTATACCATCTGTCCATCCATTCGCAATAGCTATCCCTTCGTGGGAAAAAGGTTTCAACCGCGAAGGCCTTAATATTTCAGCGAACTTTTCTGCGCGCCGAGGCACCATTCTGCATGACGGCAGGCAACGTAAAACTAAAGGTGGTGCCTTTGCCCACCTGGCTTTCGACCCATATGGTCCCGCCATGGGCTTCGACAATATTTTTGGTAATACTCAGGCCCAGCCCCACCCCGTCCAGATGCTCCCGAACGGTGGTTCCACGGTAAAACTTGTTAAACAGCTTGTCTTGATCTTCCTCGAGGATGCCGGGACCGGTATCGACCACGCTGAAAGTCAGCCGGTTGCGCTTGTCCATCGCCCCAACCCGAATCCAGATGTTGTCCTTGGGTTCGGAAAACTTAACGGCATTGCCGATCAGATTCAAGAAAACCTGTTGAAGATACTGGGCATCGCCCATCACATCGGGGGTCTCGGGCTGGATCTCCGAGGTGATATGAACCCGCTTGGCCTCGGCGGTGGGTTTAATGCTCGCGATACAGGCCGCCACCAAGGCGAAGATGTCCACCGGCACATGGTGCAGCTTCAACGCCCCTGGCTCCAGGCGCGAGGCCTGCATCAGATGATTGAGCAGATCACAGATCCGTCCGATCTCCGTGCCGGCGATCTCCAGAAACTTGTGTTGCCGCGGGTTGATCGGCCCCATGACCTCCTCCTCGATCATGTTCACCGACTCGCGGATGGAGGTCAACGGCGTGCGGATTTCATGGCTGAGCATGGAAATAAAATCCGAACGCATCTGTTCTTCCAGCTTCAGCCGGGTCGCCATCTCGTTGAAGGCCGTAGCCAGTTCCCCCAACTCGTCCTTGGAGTGAATCTTAAGGGGCTCGCTCTGGCGGTCTTTGGAGATAGAACGAATCCCGCGCATCAGCTCTTTGAGCGGCCGGATCATGGAGTAGGCCAGATAGACCACGCCCAGCAACCCCACCAAGCTCGAAATGCCCAATCCTATTAATGCATTGTGGACGGATTGAACCCCGCGCCGATTCAGTTCGCGAGTGGCGTTTTCCACCTCCAACTGGTTTTCAAAACGGGCCTGGGTGATTTTCTCGATCCACTCGTTGATCACCTTTTCGGGAATCCAGACAATTTCTGATGGGTCCTGTTGCTCGCTTCCATTCTGGCCATTGGTCAAGGCCGAATATTTGCGATAGGCATCAAACACCTCCTGCCAATTGGGCGAAAGGATTTCCCCTTGGGCGCTAAGGGCCAGAATTTTTACCAGACTGGCCTCGAATTCATGGCGGGCTTGGGAAAAGAAATTGAAGTAATCCTCCTTTTTGAGCAAGTGGTACTTTTTTTCGTTCTCCTCCATGCTGATCAAATTTTCAAGCATCTGCTTGGAGTAATCCGATACGGCATAATTTCGACTGACGATGCGCTCGGAAATGTGGACCACTTGTTGGAAATTGATGTAAAGCATCAATATGGTTCCATAAAAAATGGAAACAACTGCAAAGAACCATATCAACAATTTTCCGGTGATGCCGTAGCTTGGATTCATGACCTCGTTCTTATGTGATTACCTGAAAGGGTATATGTAACGAAATTTCCAGTGAGGTTTTCGGACACTCTAGCAGAATTGGAATCACAAATCAATTTTTGTCCCGGCGAAAAAGGGGGCATGACCCTGCCCTAGCGCTATAACCGGCACTGACCTGCCCGGCAACGCATGGCGATTTCATTGGAAGCACTCTGATGGTCCCGGCCCAGGTGGAAGTTGAGCCAGGAGGAGCTCTGGTTGAGCTCCCACATGCGGGGTGGCACGCACCCCTGGACCATGTGTTGGACCTGGC
>JBAQGR010000592.1:0-4529 GCA_049287895.1 Desulfatitalea sp. | reverse complement strand
AGTCAATATCGCGGACCCTCGGCGGCAACGATGTCCATCCGGCGACTGCGCTGACCCCAGCATTCACCCAATAGGATATCGGCATGTATCTGAATAACTTAAGTGAAATCGGTGATCGCTGCTTTTGAGCGCCTTATGGCCCCAACACAAGGGTGCTGACGCTGTAGGCCGGAATGGCGTACTGGAAGGCATTGGTCTGTGGCAGGCGGATGTCGCCCCGGCGCTGGGGCCGGGAGTCGGCGGCGGTCAGCGCAAAGACCTGGGCCGTGGCAAACCGGACGGTGTGGGCCACGCTGATGCCGGCGGTGCGGGTCTGGGATGTTTTGTTGATGCATACCAGGACCATGCGTTCCGGGAGGCCCTCATCCATGGCCGCGTAGACGCTGGTGTTGGCCGCATCGGTGCTCAGGGCCTGGATACTCAGGTTGCCAAACGCGCCGTTCGCGCCGTCATAGTTGCGGAATATTTCGAAAGCGCCGTAGATGAAGCGGTGATCGGTACTACCCAATTTCCACAGCGTGGCCGCAAAAAGTCCCTCACGGCCGAAGATGCCCAAGACATCGGCTTGGGCGATGGCGCCGGAGATGTGGTTGCCGCCGCCGTAGTAGTATTCGGTGATGGCCAGGCGGGTGCCTGGATAGTGGGTGTCGATCTTTTCGCGCAGCCGCGGCAGCAGCCGGATCGCGCCGTAGGTGCTCCTCTGGGTGATCCAGCCCTCTTCCACGTAACGCTCGTCCCACAAGCTGCGCGGCGCGTGCATGCGCGCGGCGGCCACGGCCGTGTCGCCGCTGTCGTCGGTGATGCGCACGTCGCCGCCCCTGGCTTCGGGGTACCAGTGTACATCCAGGACATCCACCAGGCGCCGGCCGTGAGTCGCTTCGGCGGCGGCCAGCGTTTGCAGGTAATATTCCAGGAAATCGCGGTTGCCGGCATCGGGGGCATCCTGAAGGTCGACCATGCCCTGCCAGCCGTAATGGACGGGTCCGAAGATCAGGGCCTGGGGTGCCGTCTCCTTGATGGCGGCGGCAAACTCTTGGGTGCGTTCGAGCAGCTCGGCATAGCCGATCGGCTGGCCCGCATTGCCGTCGGCCGAACCGCGCAGGCGCGGATGGGTGCTGGACCACAGCTCGGGTTCGTTGTCCAGGCTGAAAAAAAGGGGAACCGTCGGGCCATTGGCGGGCTGGGGGTAGCGTTGTCGCAGAAAATGGACCCACTCGTCCTGATAGACCGCCGCGTCGCCGGTATCGGGCGGCGACTGGAACGCGCCGGCCTTACGGGCATACGAGCGGTGAAAGCGTTCGGCCAGGAAGTTGTTCGTCTGATTCACATCCCCGCCGCCGTTTTTATCGGCGGCCACGTAGCCCAGCATGGGGATGGTGACGATGCAGCCGGCGCCATGGGCCAGGGCCGTGTCGATGGTCGGGGTGACCGCGCCGCCGGGCGTGTCGCCGCCACCCAGGTAGGCGTCGTTCTGGTTGTACCAGTCGCTGCCGGCATTGCTGGCATTGGTTTCCCAATTATAGGCGCTCAGGCGGTTGCCGCCGCTGCGCGTCAGGGTCAGATGGGCCGGCCGGTTATCGAAATCGTGGCCGTTGATGCCATAAATATAAGGAGAAATGGCGTGGACCGCCTGCTGGGAGTGCACCGAGAAATAAACCTGGCTGACAGGAGGTGTGGAGGGATCGATAAGAGCGCCGTCAGGAGGCGCCACATCAAAAGGGTCGCTGATCACCGAGACAAAGCCCGGCGCCGAGAAGACCAGCTGATAGCCGTTGCCCGCCCTGTCGATGGATAGGTCGCCGAAGGTGGCCGACCCTTGGTCGGTCGCCACGGCGGTGGTGCCTTGCAAGGTCGCTCCGGAAGCGCCGCTGCCTGTCAGGATCGCCATCGATACAGGCAAGGCGTTGTGGGCCGTGGCGGTGTGATCGTTCGAGTCGCGGATCTCGATCACCGGCGGGTGGCTGAACACAGTGGCAGAGCGGGCGCCGGAGGGTTGCACGGCTACGGCCAGCGCGTAAACCGGATACGCCGCTGTCGATGTCGTCGTGCCGCTCTCCGAACCACCACCGCAGGCCGCCAGTGTGAGGAGCAGTACGAGTGCCGGCAGGTCGCGTCGCATGGCCATCCCTACTTTCCCAGCCCGCCGAAGATGCCCCGCACTGCACTGGGAATGTCTGCCGGCAGCACCACGACCTTGGCGTTAGAGGAGCTGGATAGATGGTTCATCGCTTCGATATAGCGTTCACCCAGCAGGTACATGACCGGCAGGTCGTTGTTCTGGATCGCCTCGCTCACTTTCTGGATGGCGCGCTGGCTGGCTTCGGCCAGGAACACTTTGGCCTGGGCATCGCGCTTGGAAGCTTCCAGGCGTCCGTCGGCTTCCAGGATGGCGGCGCTCTTTTCGCCTTCGGCCCGGGTGACGGCGGCCCGGCGCAGGCGTTCGGCGGCGGCCTGCTCTTCCATGGCTTTTTGCATGGTGGGCGACGGGTTGATGTCCTGAATCTCTACGGTCTTGAGCGTAATGCCCCAATCGGAAATGTCGTCCGAAATCGCGATCTTCAGCTTGGCCTTGATCTGGTCCCGGGACGAGAGGGCATCATCCAAATCCATTTCGCCGACAATGGCCCGCAAGGAGGTTTGCACCAGGGTGCGGATGGCCAGGGTGAAATCCTCCACGCCGTAGACAGCCTTTTCCGGCGAGATGATGTTGATGTAAGCCACGGCATTGGCGATGATCACGGCGTTGTCCCTGGTGATTACCTCCTGGGAGGGGATATCGAGCACGATGTCTTTGGTCGTGACCTTGTGGGCCACCGAGTCAATATAGGGAACGATGATGTTCAGGCCCGGACCCAGGGTGCTGTGGTATTTGCCCAGCCGCTGCACCACGAACTTGGATCCCTGGGGCACGATGCGCACGCCGAGGGCGATGGTGACGATGACGAGAACGACGAAAACAGAGACAACGATCATGCCGGCCATGGACACCTCCATTCGGATTGGGGGCTCAGCGATGGAACGGGTTGAATATAAATAAAAACAGGCTCTATGGGGAGAGCTTTTTTTCGACGATGAGGGTGTTTCCGGAGATATCCTTGATAACGACCCGGTCGCCCGGAGCTACGGATCCATTTGATTCATTGCAAATAAACGGCCATTCATCCGTGCCCAGCACCGGAGTGGTGAAGCGCACGACGCCCCGCCTTTTTTCACTGGGTGCCTGGATGACCTGGCCGCTCTCGCCCACGACCGCCTCTCTGGAGATGCCGGCCTTGGTGCGATCGGTCATGCGCGGTTTGAAATACTTGAACCACAGCAGGGTAAAGAGGCACGAACCGATGGCCCAGACGAAGAGCTGCCAACTGAAGGCCAGGCCCGGCAGCACGAGCAGCCAAAGGGCCACCACGATAGCCCCCAGGCCGAACCAGAAGATGGTGAAGCTGGGAATGAACAGCTCGGCGATCATCAGCAGCATGCCGAAGACCAACCAGTGCCAGTACAAGATTTTCAGTGCCATCGCTTCTCCCGTGCCAATCTGCGTTTGTATCCATCTTTGGCACCCGGGCCTTCCTGCGTCAAGCTGAAAAATCCTCAGTTTCTTTCAGGTTTTTCCTTAAGGTTTTGATGCCGTCCAGTTGCGGTACGGATGAGCGACAAGGTTGGCATTGAAGTATCGGGGGTCGTCGGTCACTTCGCGACCCAACCAGGCAGGGCGCTCGAACCGCTGCTCTTCGGTTTGCAGTTCTATCTCCGCGACCACGAGCCCCTCGTTATCGCCCATAAACTCGTCCACTTCCCAGGTGAAGCCCTTGTATTCAAGGGTGTACCGAATCTTCCGGATGACGGGACCATCGCACAGGTCCAGAAGTTGCTCGGCATCGGCGACCGGAATCTCGTATTCGAACTCCGCGCGCGCAGCTCCGCGCGACATGCCCTTGATGGTGAGATAACCCTTTGCGCCGGCGATGCGCACCCGGACCGTGCGCTCCTTGTCGCGGTTCAGGTAGCCCTGACAGTATAGCACCCCGGCGCCCTGGCGCCATTGGGTTCCGGTCACAAGAAATTTGCGTTCGATTTCAGTTGGCACGCTGATCCTCTTCAGCAGACATTGATTTTTTCAGACCAGGTTTCTGCATCTCTCACCAGGAAACCAATTCGGTTCCCATCCTTTGTGGTGATCACCAAATGCCGTCCTCCCGTACCAAAGGAGAGTTTCCCTTTGAACGACTTTTCAACGGTTGTCGAAACGATTTCTGCTCGGTTGAGTTCGATTCTCTGTCCGGTCAGCTTTTCAAAAAGCAGGCGGTTCTCGGTCAGACAGATGACGCCATTGCCTTTGACATTTCCAAAGCGCGCGTCGGACCCTCGAAAGAGAGCGGATTTTGGGCCGATGACGAAGCCTTCGGTTCCACCGCTCGCTTGCGCGCTGATGTGGCTCTTGAGGGCTTCCGTTTTCATTTTCACCCAACGAAATACGGCAATCCAGACCATGGCTTGGATAAGAAAAATGCCGGCAACCAAAAGAACAA
>JBAQGR010000591.1:0-4495 GCA_049287895.1 Desulfatitalea sp. | reverse complement strand
TTCGATAACAACGGCAATTATGTACGGAGTGAATATGATGACGGCGCCGACGGCAGCGCGGATGAGAGCAGCACGAGCACCTATGCGCCCGCCGGCGGGTGGATGATCTATCGCATGGACTTGATGGCCATCAGCGCGATTTAGTCGGCAAAGGGCTTGATTTTTAAATTCGGAAAGGAGTTACGACCCATGAGAACCCCACTTCTTATCGAGAAGGCAATGCAATACTACCGATCGGTTTGGGCACTTCTGCTGCTTGGTATGCTCTTAGTGAGCGCCGCCGGCTGCGGCGGGGGTGGCGGGGGTGGAGGCGCCTTCAATCCCCAGGACGCCCTTCGTACCGGCTATTTCATCGACGGACCGGTCCAGGGACTCGCCTACCGGACCGCCACGCAGAGCGGAGAAACCGGCGCCGACGGGGCTTTCACCTATTTGCCCGGCGAAACGGTCGCGTTTTATGTCGGGGACACGCTCGTCGGCCAGGCCACCGGCGCCGATACGCTATCCCCCTTTGACTTGGCGGGGATAGCGCCGCCCGTATCCGGCAGCGACATCAAGAGGACCATTAACCAGCTTAGGAATAGCGGGCGGGCCACGCCCTTTGAAGTGGCCGCCAACATCGCGGTGTTCCTGCAAACCATTGATGAAGATGGCGACCTGGCCAATGGCACCCAGATACCCGCCCAGATGCACACCCTGGCCGCCGGGGTTTCCATTGATTTCAACCAGAGCTGTCGGCAGTTTCGGGACCACTTTGCCTTCCGCAAGCTGATGGCCGCCGGGCGAAACGCCGGCCTGTGGGGCGGCACCCGGGCCATCCGAGCTGCCCCGTATGCCCTGGATGCCTTGTATGCCGGGCTCGGCCGGACACCTGGGCTGTATACAACTTTATCGGAAGAACACGATTCCGATGGGGATGGTGTCCCGAATCGACGCACGGCCTTGAGTTATGATGCCCGCGGCCATCTATCGTTGTATGCGGAAGACACCGACGCCGATGGCGCCATGAATCGGCTCACGGCCATCACCTTCAATGCCAACGGCAATTTGGCGATGACGGAACAAGACAACGATGCAGACGGCACCGCGGATGCCCGCAGAACGGATACCTACGATGGCAACGGCAACTGGACCATGTTGGAATTGGACACCGACAGCGATGGTTTAGTGGATTCCCGCACAACATATACTTATGACGCCAACGGCCTGCAAACCATGTATGAGATGGACAATGACGCCGACGGTACGCCGGGGTCCCGCACGCTCTACACATACGACGCCAACGGCAATCAGACGTCGTACACGCTGGACAACAACGCCGACGGTACGCCGGAGTCCCGTAAGACGTACACATATGACAGCAACGGCTGTCAGATGATGTCGGAAACGGACGCGGGCGCCGATGGGACCGTAAATTCCCGCTCGCTCTTCACCTGCGATGCCGAGTGCAATCAAACCTTGCACGAACTGGACAGCGATGGCGACGGCACTGTGAACCGTCGCTATGTCTCCACCTATGATGCCGAGGGCCGTCGAACGGTGTATGCACAGGACAACGACGGCAACGGCACGATCGATTCACGCAAGACCTACACCTATGACGCCAGCGGAAACCTGACGAGGGAAGAAGACGACACGGATGCCGATGGCACAGTGGATCAACGCGCGATCAACACCTACGACAGCAACGGCAACCGCACAGCCGGCGAATACGATGTGGATGGCGACGGCACCGCGGATAGCCTTTCGGCCAGCACCTTCGATAATAACGGCAACTACCTCCGGGGCGAATACGATGAAGATGCCGACGGCACCGCGGACGAAATCACCACCTATACATTTCAGCCCGCGGGCGGGTGGATGATTTATCAGATGGAGCTTACCGGCACCTCGATGATATTTTAGGCGATATCATCGCCGGTATAAGTTCTTGCCCGGCGCGCCGGCTGATTGCCGGCGCCGCCGCGCGAGCGTGGCATCCCTTCAACAGCCTGTTCATGGCAGCGTGGACGATAGCCCCTCGGCATTGTGGAGTAATATTGCCATACATCGAACATCGTGTCTGATCTTGTCCTTGTCATGGGCACAAAGCCACCGCTTTGAAGAAGGTATAGCAGAAGACGCCATCCGATTGGGCGGTGTGGTACAAATCGGCGATGCCCCTGTCGAAGTCGCTCGGCGTGATGAGTTGCGCCGCCAGCGCCGCGTCGCGGACGCCCTGGATCATGGCGGTAAAAGTCTTCTTGGTGAACCCCTCGATCAGTCGCGGTTTGCTGCCGTCCACATAGACCATGCGCGGCGAGACGCGCACGGCGTCGAAACCCGCCCGGCACAATAGCGGATAGAGCTCTCGGCCGATCAGGGCGTTGCCGCCGGCTCCGGCCTGAAGCGCTATCTGGCAACGGATCGCCCGGCGGGCGGCATCGCTGTCCGGGTGAAAGTAAGCCGAACCATGGTCGCCCTCAATGACCGTAATGCTGCCGCCGCTCTTGAGCACCCGTTGCAGGGCCTGGAGTGCGACCACCGGCTGGGCCAGATGCTCCAGTACGAAGCACACGAAGATATGGTCGAAGGCGGCCGGCGCGAACGGCAGGTGGAAGATATCGGCGCGCTGCAAAGTGACGTTCCCGATGCCGGCCGCCGCCGTGGTTTCGCGGGCCTGGCGCACGGAATCTTCCGAGATGTCGATGGAAGTAATCGACGCCTGGGGGCTGTTCGCTGCCAGGGTCACGGTCTGGGCCCCCACGCCGCAGCCGGCTTCGAGCACGCGGCTTCCCGCCGCATAGGTCGTGTCGCTGTGCAGCAATTCTTCCAGGGTCGTGGCCTGATCCTGCAAGCGCAGGTTTTCCCTGGGATCGTATCCGTGGACATATGTGTGGCTCATTCTTCCCCCAAAGCAGCGAGTATCATTTCAGATGACGATCCACGTTGAAGCGATATTTTTCAAGGGTGTCGCAGATAAAGCGCTCCCAGTAGACAGTATCGGCCCGCTCCGGCAAGTCGCTGCGATCGAGCAACGCTTCGACCTCGTCCATCAATTTTTCGAGGGCCGGCGCGACCTCGCCGGCATAATCGAGCCGGCCGGTTTTGACCTGCGTCAGATAGGGCGCATCGGCCAGCGGATAGCGGATGGTGCCTTGAACGAGAATCTCGCGGGTCTGGATGGCGGCCCGCAGGGCGTGGGAGACCGCCTTCCAGTCGATGTTCCGGTTTTCGGCGGCCAGCTTGGCACGCTGGCCGTAGTCGTTGTAGAACTTTTCGAGGATAGGAATCACGTAACCGATGGCCACCGACTCCTGGAAGGCTTTGCCGCACACCTGGTACTGGCGCCGGCCGTGGGGGTCCGGGCCCAGGTCGCAACAATGCTCGCCGCGGGGCAGTTCGGGCCACACCTGACGCAACTTGGCCTCGGGGTCGTGGCTCTTGAGCAGGGCCAGCACCTGGGCCGCTGCGTTGAGCCGCGAGCCTTTGATGCCGTACTTGGCGGCCTGGCGGCGGGCATAGGTGACAAAGGCGCGTAGGGTTTTGGTATAGAAGCGCCGGCGCTGGGCAACGACCGCGCGCCAGATGTCGGAATGGGCGACCCAAGCATCTTCGGGCGCATGCAGCATGTCCAGGGCCACGGTCTGCCCTTCGCAGGCCAGCTGGATGAAGTAGTGCAGGGAGTAAATCTCCTCGTCGCTGTCGGTCGGACAGTTTTTGGATCGGCCGTCGCCGGTAGTAACGGCACGGCATTTGGGAATGCGGCCCAGCAGGATCTCCCGGCGGGTCGGCAGGAACACGCCTTTATAGTCCAGGTCGGAGTTTTCGGTGGCCGTGCCGTAAAGATGGGCGCCGAACTTCATTTTGACAATCAGATCCATGCTACCCCTTTAGCAGGCTGTTAGATCCCGATTCCATCCCGGGGGATCCTCCTCATCCCAACCAGCGGCCGATGCGCTCAATGGCCAACGATAGAGGAACGACCTCCACCTGCTTGGCAATAGAGTAGGCATCATTGACCGGTGCAACGACCAGGGCGCGGTCAATCTTCAGGTCCCCCAGGACATTCCAGAACCCGCGCGTGAGCTGGGGCGCGGTCGAGGCCTTGCACTCTACGGCCATTCGTTTTTCTCCATGTCCGAGAATCAGATCAAGTTCGGCGCCCGCCGATGTTCGGTAGAACCACGCGCGGCAACGAGGCCAGGCGGATAAAATATTTTCTACTACCAGCCCTTCCCACGAGGCTCCGAAAACCGGATGGCCCATCAGGGCGTTCATTGTTTCGATCTCCAGCAGGGCATGCAGGATGCCGCTGTCCCTAACGTACACCTTGGGGGATTTGATCAGCCGTTTTTTGACATTGGCCTCATAGGGCGGCAGCACACGTACCATGAACGTTTGCGCCAGCAGATCGATATACGCGCGTACGGTGGTGTGGCTGACCCCCAAGGATTCGCCCAGCTTGGAAGCATTGAGCAGTTGGCCATGGACATGGGCCAGCATGGTCCACAGG
>JBAQGR010000590.1:0-2966 GCA_049287895.1 Desulfatitalea sp. | reverse complement strand
CGGCGTCCAGCGGCAGCACGCTGGATGGTAGGACCCAATACTCGTGAGGCTGATCCTGTTGGTATTTGATCAGCGTCTTGCCTTTTTGCAGCAAAGGGCGCGCCTGTTCGTCCACGGCCTGCCACACTTTGTTGCCCTTGAACTGCATTCGTTTCCAGTGGGGATGATCTCTTGTGGGTGTTTGCGACATTTGTTTTTCTATGGTTTTCAGAGCCAATGGTTAAGATGAATCTATTTCGTAGTTGGTGAAGGATTTCGAATAATTGAACAAGTATCAATAAAACGTAGAAAGCGCGAGTCGTCACTCCCGCGAAGGCGGGAGTCCAGAAACAACCGAATGACTGGATCCCCGCCTTCGCGGGGATGACACAAACGAACCTCCTCTGACGATTACGAGCTCATCAAGTTACGGGTAGAGAAAATAGCGCCGACGCATCAGATCGTAGGCAGCCAGATCCTCCTGCCAGTCGGCTTCCAGGGCGGAGACCGGCTCCATGGCCTCGATCCGGGTGCGCACCTGCGGGTCGCCAAGAATAAGATCGATGGGCAACCGCTCGTATTCGTATTCATAGGGCGGCTTTTTCCACTGGAAATCCTGAGGGTGGCAATGCAGCACCGCCTGGAGCAGGCGCAAGCTGGTCTGATAGGGACGGAACTGGTCGGGATCGGTCACGTGGATCTGAAAGCCCCGGCAGGCGCGGCCTTGCCATTTGTTGCTGGTGGGTTCGAACTCCATGGGGCGCAAATATGCGCCGGGCAGGGTCTGACCGCCCAGAAAATCCAGGATACGGTTCGGGTCCATGAAGGGCGCGCCGAACAGTTCGAACGGCTGGGTGGTACCGCGGCCTTCGGATACGTTGGTGCCCTCCCAGATCACCTGGCCGGGGTATACAAGAGCGGAAACGGGCGCGGGCAGGTTGGGCGACGGTGCCACCCAGGGCAACCCGGTGTGTTCGAAGCGCATGTCGCGCCGCCAGCCGGCCAGTGGAATTACTTCTAGCTGGCAGCCGATCCCGAATTCGTTGTTGAACATGAGGGCCAACTCACCGATGGTCATGCCGTGCCGCATGGGAAGGGGATAGCGCCCGACGAACGAGCGCCAGGCAGTGTCCAGACAGCCGCCCTCGATCAGCAGACCACCGATGGGATTGGGTCGATCCAGCACAATGACGCGTTTGTCAAATTGGCGCGCGGCCTCCAGGCAATAGGACATGGTGTAGATAAAGGTGTAAACCCGGGTGCCCACATCCTGCAAGTCGATGAGCAGGGTATCGATCCCGGCGAACATCTCCTGGGTGGGCATGCGTGTTTGGCTGTAGAGGCTGAATACCGGTATTTGCAACAGGGGATCGCGGCGATGGACCGATTCGATCATGTTGTCCTGCTTTTCGGCGAACAGGCCATGCTGGGGTGAAAAGAGCGTTGTCAGCCGTTCGCCGAAACAGTCATGGACACGTTGCCGGGCATGGACCAGATGACAGTCCACCGATGCGGAGTTGCACAGCAGTCCTACCCGCTGGTCGCGCAGACCGGCAGGCGGCGTTGCTGCCAATTGCTCGAGGCCCAAGGTGACTTCGACCATGCGATCTCCTTAAACCGGCTTGGCCGGGAAAGTTTAAAGTGGAAAGTGGAAAGTGGAAAGCTTAAAGTAATTGTCCGATGGTTCCGCATCGATCGTTTAAGATAGTGGAAGGCGCACGGAAAGTAAACCTGAAAGCGCTTGACACCCATAGGCGAACTCAATAGATTGAACGCTTCGCGCGGATGGAATCCAGCGCGCCGCCGCCTCGGCGCCCCGGTTTCGGTCGGCATCGTCGAACGAAAGGCCGTACGGTTGAAATGGGTGGCGGGGCGGTTTATACGAGGAACGGTGCAATACACGGCATGGCTGGAACGATCCATCTTAGCGGCGTTGTCATCATTGTCGGCAACTACGGCAGCGGCAAAACCGAAGTGGCCGTCAATCTGGCGGTGGATCAGAACGCCAAGGGGAGTCGGGTGCGCCTGGCCGATCTGGACCTGGTCAATCTCTATTTTCGTACGCGTGAAGCGCGCCGTGCGTTGACCGCGTTGGGTATCGATGTGATCCTGCCTCCCGAAGGGTGGCTGCAAGCCGATTTGCCGATTCTGGCCCCCCAGGTGGCCGGCTTGATCCGCCAGCCGGGGGATCTGGCCATTCTCGATGCCGGCGGTGACGGGGTGGGGGCCAGGGTATTGGCGGCTTTGGGCGATGCGTTCCAGGCCGCCCCCCGATCGGCGCAAGTGCTGCAGGTGGTCAACCCTTTCCGCCCCAACACGGACACAGTGGCGCGCTGCCTGGCCATGCGCGCGACCATCGAGTCGGCCTCTCGTCTGAAAGTGACGGGCTGGGTGGGCAATGCCCATATGATGGATGAGACGACGGTCACGCACATTCGCCAGGGATATGCTATGTTGCGCGATTTGGCCGACACCAGCGGAGTGCCGCTGGTGTGTATGGCTGTGGCCGAGGGGTTGATCGATCAGGTTGCCTCGGATCCCATGGCGTGTCCGGTATTGACGATTCGCAGGCAGATGGTGCCGCCGTGGCGCAAGGCGGTGCCGTTGGCCAAGGGTTCGACGACTTAGCTTTGATTTACAGGAGAAGAAGGCATGCCCTATTGCTATCAAATTGAAGCGGACCGGTGTAAGGGCTGTGGCTTGTGCGTCATGGTGTGCCCTAAAAAGGTGCTCGAAATTTCCCAACAGATCAACAGCCTGGGATATTTTCCCGCCTATCAGGCGCGGCCATCCGATTGCATTGTGTGCGCCATCTGTTGCACCATGTGCCCGGATGTGGCCATCAGCATCACCAAAACGCTGGCGACGGAGCAGTGCGCCGGAGGCCATCGCGTCGGCTCAAAATCAAAATGACGGTCTACCCGCCGCTCCTGTTCCGAGGGCAGCGGTGCTTGAACTGGTACGGATCTTATGGAAAGGCCGTGGCG
>JBAQGR010000589.1:0-3919 GCA_049287895.1 Desulfatitalea sp. | reverse complement strand
CGGCTGCATGGGCAGTTCCAAATCACCCTTGCGCAAGGCCTGGCTGATGTCATTGAAAATAGTGTCGGCCGACACGGGTTGGGGCGTCGCGGCCTTTGGAGGGGCATTCGCTTTCGGATTATTCCCCCCCAAGCCGATCTTTTCCATTTTAGCGCGTACCAGTTGGAGGTTGAAGGGTTTGGCGATATAAGCGTCGCATCCGCAATGAACGCAGGCCACCACCTGATCCTTGTCCGACCGGCCGGTGACCATGATGATTTTGGTGCGTTGATCCGGGCCGACCTGATGGTCGCTTTCGATCCGGCGGATGCGCTGGAGCACCTCGGTGCCCGACAGGTCCGGCATTTCGATGTCCAGGGTGATCAGTTGAAAGGCCCTGCCCGCGGTCAACGCCTCTTCGAACAGCTTGATGGCCTCCGAACCGTGTTCCGTGGCCACACATTCGCCGAAGGTCCACATCAGGGTCTGCATTTTGGTGCGGCTGGCCGCTTCATCATCTACCACGAGAATTCGCATCCCCATCTCTGGCTATCCTTTGGCGCCGCCCTGGCTCAAATGCAGCCCAGGGCCGGGCGTGCTCAGATCGTTTGGCATCAGTGGCGTTGTCTCTGCCGATGCAAGGGTCCATCCCTCGCCCGCTTGGCTGCCGTTGTCGCCGGCAGAGCCGGGCTCCGGGGCGCGTGCGGAAAGAAATGCCTCCAGCCGCGCCAACTCCGCGCCAAGGGCGCTCAGCAGCTCGGAGCCCTGGGCCAGATCACCGCTTCGGCCAATCGCTTCCAGGCGCGCCGCAATGGCCGCCAACGGCTCGGCCGTCAGGTTAGCGGCGCCGCCTTTGATGGCATGGGCCTGGGTGCGAATTGTTTCCTTGTCCGCGGCCGCCAGGGCCTGGGCGATCATGGCCAGTTGATCGCGGACGTGTTTTTGGAAATCGGTCAGGACCTGGGTCAATACCGCTTCCTGGCCCAGGAACTCTTCCAGGGCTCGTTCCCAATCGATGGGCGTCGCCGTAGAACCCTCGACGCCGGCGCGGATTTGGTCTGCTTGGCCCGCTGGCGCTGGCCGTTCATCCAACCAGCGCTGCACGGTGCCGAGCAGGGTTCGGCGCCGGAATGGTTTGGTCATAAAATCGTTCATGCCGGCCTGGCGGCTCTTCTCGTCATATCCCTTCAGAGCGTGGGCGGTGATGGCGACAATGGGGATTTCAGCGGTCGGGGAATCCTGTCGGGAGGCGCGGCGCTCCTTTTCGATCCCCCGGATGGCGCGTGCCGCGGCGCAGCCATCCATGACCGGCATCTCCAGATCCATGAGGATCAGATCGTACAAGCCGCGCGCGAACAGATCGACCGCCTCTCGGCCGTTGTTGGCCACATCGACCTGGTAGCCCGCGGAGGTCAGGTGCATCAGGGCGACCTGCTGATTGGTCAGGTAGTCTTCGGCCAGCAAGATGCGCGCGGTGGGAGGCCGTTCGTTCGTGGAGACCGGCGGCCGCTGGGAGTGGTGCACCGGTCGGTGTTCGGCACGGCACACTTCGGCGATGGCGGTCTTGAGATCCTCGATGTTGAGCGGTTTCGGCAGGCAGCGGTCAAAACCCAGGCCGCGGAAATCTTCTTTGGAAGCGATCTCCTGCAATCCGGTGACGGCGATGACCGGGGTTTGCCGATAGCTGTCCATTTTGCGCAAGTTCTGGGTAAGCTCATAGCCGCTCATGTTGGGCATGCGGAAATCGGTGATGACCAGATTGAACGGATCGTCGCTGCCGGCGGCCTCGGTCAACATCTCCAGGGCTTCGGGTCCGTCTTTGGCCGACTGGGCGCGGCAGCCGAGACGATCCAGATATTTAAGGGCGAACTGCCGGCTGGTGAAACAGTCGTCCACCATCAGCACATGGAGATTGGACCACGGCACCTCCTTGTCCCCCTCTTCTGAGGCCGCATCCAGCAAAGGAAGGCCGAAATGCAGATCGAACCACATGGTTGTGCCCTGGCCGGGACGGCTGTCCAGTTGCAGTCGGCCGCCCATCAGCTCCACCAGGGATTTGCTGATGGTGGCGCCCAACCCTGTGCCGCCGTATTCGCGGGTGGTATGGGCGTCGGCCTGGGTGAAGCTGTCGAAAATGGAATTCTGCCGGTCGATGGCAATGCCGATGCCGGTATCATCCACGCTGAACCGCACCGTAACACCACCGGCCTCTTGCCCGACCCGTTCGGCCTTGATGCGGATCTCGCCCTGGGGCGTGAACTTGACGGCGTTGCCGGCCAGATTCTGGAGCACCTGGCGCAGCCGGGTGGGATCCCCCATCACCGTGGGGGGCACCTCCGGCGCAAGAAAGATATTGAGTTCCAACCCTTTGCGATCAGCCTGCACAGCGATGCTTTCTCCGACCGAATAGATCACCTGCCGCAAATCAAAGGCGATGGTCTCGGTGGTTAATTTGCCCGCTTCGATTTTGGAAAAATCCAAAATCTCGTTAATGACGTGCAGCAGGTGGTTGGATTCCCGTTCGATAATACCCAAAATTCGGCGCTGGTTGTCGTCGAGGCGGGTCGCCAGGGCCACTTCGGTCATGCCGATGATGCCATTGAGCGGGGTGCGGATTTCGTGACTCATGCGGGCCAGGAAATCACCTTTGGCCCGGTTGGCGGCCTCGGCTTCCAGTTTGGCCTGCCGGAGCGCCTCGGCTCGGTCGGGTTCAGCCAGGTTTTCCCCCAGGGGGTACTCGCCGCCGGGTCCCTGGCGCAGCAGGCGCCAGGCCAAAACGCCGCCGCCGAAGAGCAGGAGGGCGGCCACGGAAACTGCGGCCATGCCGGTACGGGCATAACTCCAGGCGACAAAAACGATCAAGGCACCTCCCCAGACAGCCGGGCAGGCCTTTTGCAAAATGGTATGGTAAGATTTTTTTGCTTTCATATCAAAGTGATAACAGAGTGTCGCTGCCGCTGCCTGCACCAAACGCGCATTCCAATCCCCGAGGATGCGCCGTGACCGGTGGATCGCTATTGATATCGTCCGATTGGCCCGTGGACTTTATATTTGGTTGTACGTAGCAGGGAGGGAGGCGACGATTTCCGCCGGCCTAGGGCATCAGCGTCAGCCGTTGGCTGGCTTCAGCTTCCACGCGCTCCTTGGTGAAGTATAAGGGGTGGTGGCCGACGTTGAGCCACATCTCCATCTGGTCGCTGTAGTGGGGGCTGCCCCACATGCCCGACTGGCCGGGAACAATGGCGCCCAGGCTGTTGTCCCAGTCGGCCAGGTCGTAAATGTGGCGGTTGCTCACGGTCCAGCCGTTGTATTTGAAATCCATGCCCGGCAAAACCCCCGACTGCCAGACCGTTGAAAAATGTCCGCCGGCTTCGAAGGGGCCCAGATTGAAGATTTTGTCCAGGGGTTTGACTTGGCCCAGGGGATGCTGAAATACGATCTGGTGCAACCGCCCCCAGCGCCACTGCGCCGGATCAGGCCCCAGGCTCCGGCGCAAAAAGGCGTCGGTTTCCAACAGGCTCTTTGCGAGCATCTCGGGCAACGTCTCTTTCTCCGGAGTGGCCGTGTCGTCGAACCACGCCGATGTGGGATCGGCCATAGCATTGACGAGGATTAATCGGCTGTGGGTCACGAAGGTGTTCAGGGGGTTGAGCGGCGTGAGGCCGGCGCCGAAGAAGGCGTCGGCTGCGGCGCCCAAATCGTCTTTGAACGTATTTTCCAACAGCTGGTAGAAGAGCACCACATAGATGGCGCCCCCGGCGCTGTCCGGACCCAGGCGCTGGTCCCATGAGCGCAGCCGGTCCAGAAGATCTTTGGCCGCAGGTGCCTGGACCTCCATATTTGCAATGGCCTGGATAAAGGGAGTGGCTTCGATGCATTTGTAGTCGCCCTGCAGTTCTTTGAACGCCGCCTTGGATACCCTGGCGTTGTCGGCCAGTAC
>JBAQGR010000588.1:0-12683 GCA_049287895.1 Desulfatitalea sp. | reverse complement strand
ATCACCGGTTCGGCATAGACGCCGCGCAGCCCATGCGTGGGCCGGCAGGGGCTGGCCAGGGAGGCCGCAATGTTCAGGGTGGAGCCAAAGCGGATCTGGCTCAGGATCCGAAACAGGGCATTGGGGTGAACCTGGGCGCTCATGCCATTGAAAATACCGATGTCGGTCAGGGCGATGCTCCGGGCCACCTGCTGCACCGAACACTCCACGTTGATGCCCAGTTCATCCAGCAAATCCACGGTCCCGCACATGGAGGTCAGGGCTCTGGCCCCATGACGGGCCATGCGCACGCCGCCGGCCGCGGCCACGATGGCCGCGCCCGTGCTGACATTGAAGGTTTTGAGCGCATCCATGCCGGTGCCCGAGTTTTCCACCAGGGGCTTGGCCGTGTCGATCTCAATGTTGCATGTATCCAGTTCAACAATTGCTTCCCAGGCCCCGGCGATCTCTTCACTGGTTTCGCCTTTGGCGGCCAGGGACGCCAGAAAGGCGCCTTGGTGCAGGTCGGGTTGGCTGCTTTCCAGCAACTGCCGGAACATGGCATGGCAGGCGTGCCGGGAAAGGTTTTGTTTTTCAATAAGCGTTTGAATGGTGCGGCCGAATTCTCGCAGAGACGATTCATGCAAAGCCATAAATACTCCTTCAGGCGTTCGGGTAGAGCAGGACTTTGATGCTTTCGCGCTTTTCCACTAGCTGGAGCGCCTCTTCCAGTGCCCGCAACGGCAGGCGGTGGGAGATCATGTCCGTAACGGTTACGGTGCCGTCGGCCAGCCAGGCGAGCGCCTGGACGCCGTGCCGGTAGGCGCATCCATAGGCGCCCACCAGGGTTTGTTCGTGATAGTGCAACTGGTTGAAGCTGAGCGCGACCGTGTCGTCTTCGGCCAGCAGCCCTGAAAAGAGCACCAGCCGGCCCCGGGGGGCCATGTGCATCAGGGCTTCCCAGTAGGCCTCCGGGGCGCCCACGGCAACGATGCAGACATCGAAACGGTGATCCCTGCAGGCCGGGACGCCGCCGGCAAAGGCGCGACGACGATCATCGGGTTCGATGTGGACGGCCAGGGCCCCCATGGCCCGAGCGGCCCTGGCCAGCAGCAGACCAGCGGGGCCGGCCCCCCAGATGCCGATGCTGCTGCCGGGCTGAACACAGCCCCGTTCCAGAGCGTTCAGGCAGCAGGAGAGCGGTTCGGCCAGCACGGCCGTATCCGGGGTGAGTCGATCCGGGACGTGGATAAGGCTCTGGGCCGGAGCGATCACTTCGCCGGCAAATCCGCCATCCCGGTGAAACCCCATGATGCGCATGTCGTGGCAAAGATTCTGGGCGCCTTGAACGCACGCCGGGCATCGGCCGCACCACACGCCGGGATAGACATAGACCCGCTCATCGAGTTCAAAGCCGGTGACCCGCCAGCCCTTGGCGATAATCTTGCCTACTACTTCTTCACCGGGAATGCGCGGTAGCACCAGATCGCGGTGGCCGTGACGGATAATTTTGAGATCGGTTCGGCACAGCCCGGTCACCTCCACCCGAATCAGAACCTCATCATCGCCCAGGGGGCGCAGTTCTTTGCGGGTCCACTCAAAGCGTCCAATTTCCGGAACGATGATGCAGTTCGTTTCCATGCCATCCTCCCAAAAAACAAAAAGGGTTGCCGCAGCGTAAATCAGGCTGCAGAAACCCTTTACCTTCGGATTCCATTGTTTGGATCTGCGATGTCAGATCCGCGCGTCAAGGTCGTCTTCTGGCTCCCGGATCACCCACCGGTTGTCGCCTTCCCCCTTTGTCGAGCGTTCAGAACTTCAGAAGGAGTGGCCTCGTGACAAACCGTGTCCCCGGTTACAGCGGCGGGTCCGCCACGGAGTTGCACCGTGTTCCGTTACCCGGACGCGTACAGTCATTTTCCAGGTTCCATACAAATACCGGGAGCGCTCTGTCAACAGCTATTCCTTGGAAGGATATTGTTCATTGACATCTTGGCGATCCGGCGCATATATGGCTTCTGACCCACAGCTCAATAAGCGATAGTCTTTTTCTTATAGCGAATAGAGAGCCCCGCCGATGGTCGAACCGGGAAAAGGCGCCAGCACCGAAGCGTTGGATCAGGGTATCGAGGTGGGCTTGGCGCGCCTGACGCCCGAGCGCATCGAAAAGGTAGTGCGCGGCATCCTGGAGGGTGCCACCGGTGCGCGATTCGAGACCTACTTGCGGACATGCGCGCATTGCGGGCTGTGTTCGGATGCCTGCCATTTTTATCTTTCCAACGACAAAGATCCCCGCTTTTCGCCGGTAGGCAAGGTCAAGCAGACGATCTGGCCCATGCTTCAGCAGCGGGGTCGCGTGGATGCCGATTTTATCCGCCGGGCGGCCCGTATTGCCCACACCGAGTGCAACCTGTGCCGGCGTTGCGTGCACTACTGCCCTTTCGGCATCGACATCGCCTACATGATGACTCTGGTGCGACGCATTGTTCACAAGCTGGGCGCCACCCCGCTCTACCTTCAGGATACGGCCCACAGCCATGCATCCACCATGAACCAGATGTGGGTCAAGGGCGACGAGTGGATCGACACCTTGCAGTGGCAGGAGGAGGAGGCCCGGTCCGAAATCCCCGGCCTGCGCATCCCCCTGGAAAAAGAGGGCGCCGAGGTGATGTATTCGGTCATTGCGCCGGAACCCAAATTCCAGGCCCAGCTCATCTACCAGGCGGCCGTGATCATGCATGCGGCCGGCGTGAATTGGACCATGCCGGCCGCCACTGGCTGGGATAACAGCGACATGGCCATGTTCAGCGGTGATTATGAAGTGATGGGTCGTATCAAGCGCGTCCATTTTGAAACCGCCGCCCGGCTGAGGGTCAAAAAGATCGTCATGGGTGAATGCGGCCATGCCTTCCGGTCGGTGTACGATACCGGCAACCGCTGGCTGGGATGGGCCATGCCGCCGGTTCCGGTAGTCCATGCCATAGAGTTCTACTACGATTTGCTCAAAGCCGGGCGCATCATTATCGAGCGCAAATATGCGGCGCCGGTCACCTTGCACGACCCATGCAACGTGTCGCGCGGCGGAGGGCTGCATGAAAAGGCGCGCTATGTGGCCCATCAATTGTGTGACCAGGTCGTGGAGATGCATCCCAACCGCGAGCACAATTACTGCTGCGCGGCCGGCGGCGGGGTGATCAATTGTGGCCCACCTTACAAAAAGAGCCGCATGCAGGGCAATCGCGTCAAGGCCGAGCAGTTGTTCGACGCCAGGAGCCGCGGCGCCCGGACGCTGATCGCACCATGCCACAACTGCCACAGCGGGCTGCACGATATCGTCCAGCATTATGAGATCGGTTTGGAGATCAAATTCTTCAGCGATATTATTTATGAATGCATGCAAAAACCGGGGACCGGGGATGGGGATGCATAGACAGGCACGGACGAAGATGAAAGCTGAAAGCGAATGAAGAAGATCGCTCTCTTTACTTTACTGCCAATTACACTGATCCTCTTACTGGCGGCCCGGGGTTATTCCCAGGAAGAGATGCGCGTTGTGGACAACAGCGTGTTTGCGCGTCCCCAGCGTGCGCCGGCCATGTTCGCCCACGATGCGCACAATGCGAAGGCCGGGATCGACGATTGCGCGCAGTGTCATCACCTTTACGATGACAAGGGCCGGAAGGTGGAAGATGAGTCTTCCGAAGATCAACGTTGCGCCGATTGCCATGCCCTGGAGGCGCAAGGCCGCATCCCCGCTTTGCGCCAGGCGTTTCATCGCAACTGCAAAGGGTGCCATGTGGCGCTGGGGCAGGGTCCCGTGGTTTGCGCCCAGTGTCATGTGACCTCAAGGGTCGAGGGAGATGCGCCATGACCAAGAAAATCCTCATTATCGACGATGATCCGGTCATCCTGAAGTATTTGTGTGCCTTGTTTGAAGACAATGGCTACACCACCTGCACGGCCAGCGGCAGTATGGAGGGTCTCGCGTTGGTGAGGGCCGAAAAGCCGGACCTTATAACCCTGGACCTGGAGATGCCGGGCGAGTGGGGGCCGCGTTTTTACCGCAAGCTGCGCCAGGACAAGCAGTTGCGCGATACGCCCGTCATCGTTATCAGCGGGATTGATGGGGACCATGCCGTCAAAGAAGCCGTGGCCTTCATCTCCAAGCCGTTTGACCCGGACAAGGTGCTGGGCATCGTCAAACGAACGATCGGTTAGAAGTGATTTGCCAGGCTGTTACATGCCCAGATAGGTTTTGCGCAGCACCTCGTCCTTGAGCAACTCTTCGCCTGTGCCTTCGGCGATGATCTTTCCCGACGACAAGACGTAGTTGCGATCGGTCATTTTGAACACCGTGCTGACCTCCTGCTCGACCAGCAGTACTGTGATGCCCATATCCTTGATCTCTCGGATTTTGCGGAAAACCTCGGCGCGCATGATGGGCGCAAGGCCGGTGGAGGGTTCGTCGATGCATAGCAGTTTGGGGTTGGACATGAGCGCGCGGCCGATGGCCAGCATTTGCTGCTCGCCGCCCGAAAGGGTTCCCGAGATTTGATGGGAGCGCTCCTTGAGCCGGGGAAACAACTGATAGACATGGCGCAGGTTTTCCTCGATCTCTTTCTTATCCTTCAGCAGGTAGGCCCCGGCGTTCAAATTCTCCAAAACGCTCATCTCTTTGAAGGGCCGGCGCCGCTCGGGGCAGTGGATCAGTCCCATTTTGGCGATATCGTGGGCCGGCGTGTGCTCAATGCGTTTGCCCATGAACTCCACCGTTCCCAGCATGCTCACGCCGGCATCGCTGCCGCGGTGGATGCTGTGTTCCCAGGTCACCAGGCCGGTGATGGCGCGCAGGCTCGTGGATTTGCCGGCGCCGTTGGGGCCGACGAGGCTGACCAACTCCCCTTCCTCGACATGCAGGCTGATGTCGTTGATGATCATCGCTTTGTCGTAACAGACCGTCAGATTCTTTATTTCCAGCACCGTTAGATGTCTCCTTTGCCCAGGTAGCATTCGATCACGGCTGGGTGTTTGACCACCTGTTCGGGCGAACATTCGGCCACCACTTCACCGTAATTGAGGACGATGACACGGTCCACGATTTTCATCAGGGCCTGCAGCTTGTGTTCGATGATGATCATGGCCGGGCCCTCGCTGTGTAACCGCCCGAAGCGTCCACCCTTGTGCAGGCGCTTGACCGATTTGGCCATCAGATCGGTTTCCGCCGGGCTCAAGCCGCCAAAGGGCTCGTCGAGCAATAGCAACTCCGGTTCCGTGGCAATGGCCCGGGCCACCTCCAACCGCTTGAGGTCGCCCTGGGACAGGGTCGAGGCTTTTTCCAGGGCCATGTCGGAGATGCCCGCGAACTCCAGGGCATCCATGGCTTTGGCTTCGATGCGCTTGACCCACTCGCCGGTTTTCATCGAACGAGGCGAGAGGCACGAAACCATGACGTTGGCGATGATCGGCAAGCGTCGGAACGGGCGCATGTTCTGGAAGGTTCCGGCAATGCCCAGGTTGACGATGTCCCACACCTTTTTCCGGGTGATATCCTGGCCCTTGAAGCGCACCGTGCCGGTATCCGGTTTGATGATGCCGGTGATCTGGCGCAGCAGCGTCGTTTTGCCGGCGCCGTTGGGTCCGATCAGGCCGACGATTTCGTCCCGAGCGATATTGAAACTGACATTGTTGGTAGCCTTCAGGCCGCCGAAAGCCTTGCTGAGGTTTGCAACCTCCAAAAACGGTGCGGCCATATCAGATCTCCTCCGCCTCTTCGCGCAGTTCCCGACGCGATACCTTGCCCACATCGGTTTTGGGCAGTTCACCTCTGAATTCGACAATGCCGGGCACCTTGTAGTGGGCCATGTTCTGCTTGCAGAATTCGATGATCTCCTCTTCGGAGATTTTGCCTCGGGCTTCGCTCTGAAGTACGACATAGGCTTTGATGATCTGGCCGACCTTGGGGTCGGGCACGCCGACCACACCGGCCGCTTTGACCTGCGGGTGCGTATAGAGCACCTCTTCCACGTGGCGGGCAAAGACCGAATAGCCTTTGTGTTTGATCAGATCGCGCTTGCGGTCGAAGAAGTGAAAGTAGCCCTCCTCGTCCATGCGCACCAGGTCGCCGGTGCGCATCCAGCGTTTGCCGTCGATCTCGATGAAGGTTTCCGCGTCGGTGTCCGGTCTTTTCCAATACCCGAGCATGATGTTGGGGCCGCTTAAAATCAGTTCGCCTTCCTGGCCCACCGGCTTGAAGCTGAGGTCGTCCATGTCGATCACCGCCGCATCAACGCCGGTGATGGGCATGCCGAACGAGCCTTTCTTGGGCCGATTGTAAGGATTGCCATGGCTGATGGAAGTGCACTCGGTCATGCCGAAGCCTTCCAGGATCTGGGTGCCGGTGCGCCGTTCCCACCCTTCGGCGGTGCTATCGTGCAGCGTGTCGGCGCCGGAGACGATAATCTTCAATTTCTTCCAGTTGACCCGGTCGGTCTTTTCATGCTCTTTCAGATATTCGTAGAGCGTGGGCACGCCATAAAAGGCCGAGGCCTGGTAGCGGTCGACAGCGTCGAGGATCTCTTCCATGTCCGGGGTGGTGAACAAGACCAGGGTTTGGCCCTGGGTCAGTCCGGACAGCATCAGCACGGCCTGGCCGTAGATATGAAAGAGCGGCAGAAAGGCGATGATGGTCTCCTTGCCCTCTTCGATAAAGGGCCACCAGGCCTTTCCCAGGGTATAGATTGCCACCATGTTGTGGTGGGTCAGCATAGCGGCTTTGGGCAGGCCCGTGGTGCCGCCGGTGTAAGGCAATGCGGCGATATCTTTTTTGGGATCGAATTGAATCGTGGGCGGCTGATCCTTGGCGCCATCGATAAATTCCTTGAACACGTGCAGGCCCAAGCGCTTGATCTCTTCCGGGGTCGGCGGTTTGAGGCCTTGATAGGCCTTGCTGATCATTTTTTTGGCAAAGGTGCGCTTGAGCAGCGGCAGATAATCGCCCAGGTTGGAGATGATGATGTTGTCCAGTTTGGCGCCCGAGCGTTCGACGTTGGAGTAGAGCATGTCTTCGCATATGATGGTGCGCGCGTCACTGTCTTCCAGTTGGTGCCGCACCTCCTTGCTGGTGTAGACCGGGCTGACCGGGGTGACTTTGGCGCCGGCCTTCAGGGCGCCGAAGTAACTGATGATGAACTGGGGGGAGTTGAGCAGGTAGATGGCGACGGTATCGCCCTTGCGGACACCCAGTTTGGCCAGGCCCGCGGCGCAGCGGTGGACCTGCGCCAGCAGCTCGCCATAGCTGATCTTCTTGCCATAGAAGATCAAGGCGGTCTTTTTCCTGTACTTTTCGGCGGTCCGCTCAAGTAGTTCAGGTACGGAGACATTCGGTATGTCCACGGTGGCCGGCACATTTTCCGGGTAAAATTTAAGCCACGGTTTGCTGGTATAAAGCTCTTTTGCATCCATTGTGCGAACTTCCTCCTGGTTCTATGATCGATGGACTAATGCATTTCCGCGGCGCAGACGCGGCAGGTTTTTCGGGTAGCGACGTTGCGGATCTTGCAGCGCGGGCACTCATGTTCAACTTTGTCGCGAACCCATGGGAGCAATCCGCCCGGCATGTAGAGCAGGATAACCAAGACCACCAGGGCGAACATCAACTGTCTGATTTCAGGCAACATCCGGAACAGTTCCAGCATCGGGAACAGAATGAATACGGCGCCTACCGGCCCCCATATGGTGACCATGCCGCCGAAGACGCACCAGATGACCACCTGGAAGGACATGCCCACCTCCAGGGTCGAAGGGCCGGCGATGCGCAGGAAATGCGCATAGAGCCCGCCGGCGATGCCGGCGAAAAAACCGCTGAGGGAAAAGGCGATCAGTTTGTACATGGTGGTGTTGATCCCGGCCGCCTTGACGGCCAGTTCGTCTTCACGGATGGCGTGGAAAATGATGCCCATATTGGAGTCGGTGATTTTCCACATCACGGTGACCAACACCAGCATCGTGATGACCACGATATAGTAGTTGGCGGTTCTGGACATGGCCAGTCGGCTCAGGCCCGAGATGCCCAACTCGCCGCCGGTCAAGGTCGGAAGGGCGAAGATCAGGCCCATCAGAATGATGGGAAATGCCAGTGTGGTGAGCGCCAGGTAGGTGCCGCGCAGCCGCAGGCAGGGGATGCCCACGGTCAGCCCGGCGGCCACGGCGGCCACGGCGCCCAACGGTATGCTGGCCCACGGCGGCATTCCCGTTTCGCGATTCAGGATGGCGGCCCCATAGGCCCCCACGCCGAAGAAGAGCGCATGGCCGAAATTGACCTGGCCGGTGAAGCCCGAGAGCAGGTCCCAACTGGCGGCGTAAATGGCGAAAATGCTGGAAAGGATCAGCACCCGCAGCAGATAGGGGTCGTCCACGAGCACGGGCATGAGCAGCATGCCCAGAAAAAACAAAAAGACCACGATTCGACTGGGAAGTACAAGTACCTCGCTTTTAAACAGGGTGAAAAACTTTCGCAGGTAATAGCGCAACAAATTCATGATTATCTCTCTTCTTCAAATTGAACGCCGAACAGTCCGGCCGGCCGGACCAACAGCACCAGGATCATGATGGAAAGGGCCACGGCTCCCTTGAGGAACGCGCCCGCCGGAATCAGGAACACCACCAGCGCCTCGGCAAAACCCAGAATGAAGGCGGCGAAAAAACTGCCTTTGATGCTGCCCATGCCGCCCAGCACCACCACTGCCATCATCATGATCAGCGGATGGTTCCACATGAAAGGTTCCACAGTGGTCAGCGGCACGATCACAGCCCCGGTGATACCGGCCAAGCCCACGGAGATGAGCACGGCCATCATGGCCACGCGGCTTTCGTTCATGCCCATGAGGTTGGCGACTTCGCGGTCCTGGGCCGTGGCGCGGATGGCCAGGCCCAGTTTGGTGTGCATCAAAAAGAGCCGCATCAAGCCCAGCACCACCAGGACGGAAGCAAAGGTCAGCAGTTGCTGGTAAAACACCTTTACTCCGAACAGGGTCGTATAGCCGCTGATCAGAGCGGGAACGCTGAGGTAATCGCCCGTGAATATGAGCATCATCACCTCCTGAAAAGCGATAGCCAGGGCGATGGTGCCGATCAGCACCGCCTGCTCATGTTCGCGGATGGGCTTGATGAAGAGCATGTAGGTGATGTAGCCCAGGAGGGTAACAAAGAAAACCGCCATAATCATGGCGCCCACCGGGTTGAAACCCAGGCGGTAGGTCGAAAAGTAGATGCAGTAGGCCGCCACCATATAAAACGCCGTATGGGCGATGTTGACGATGCGGGCGACACCGAAGATTAAAGAGAAGCCGATCGCCAGCAACGCGTAGGTGCTGCCGTTGATCAGGCTGGTGATCAGGATATCGAATAGCATAACACCTCGTTGGCCGGACCGGAGCGACCGCCCCGGTCGCAAAGTTGCGATCGGGGCGGTCGCGTGGTTCTATTGGGGGATTGGGTTTACTTTTTGTAGGCTTCCATGACCCAGGGCGGAATCTTGTAGTCGACGACCCCTTTGTAGGTGATCTCGGGGGCGCCTTCCGCGGCTTTCCATTTGTTCGGCCACACACCGACCAGCTTGCCGGCTTGCCATTGACCCGCCAGGCTGGTCAAGTAGCCCGGACCCCAGGTCAGGTCATGGGTCTGGCGGCCCTGCTCGTCCTTAAGATACTTGATATTTCCCGATGGTACCATGTGAGTGCTTTCTTCCATCTCTTTAACTATCTTGTCCGTATCCAGGGTGCCCACTTTTTCGATCGTCGGCACGAGGCTGTACATGATGACCGCATAGGTGTCCGCCGTGTAGGTCGGCGTCTCGCCGAACTTCTTTACGTAGGTATCCATGAACGGTTTGGTCATTTCGTTATATTCTACCCCGCGGACGTAAGTACTCATGGTCAGGACATATTCGCCCATGCCCTGGGTGGCTTCCCAGAACCCGTCTTTTTGGGCTTCCACATTGATGCCCACTTGCACGGCCGGGATCTTCAGTTCGCCGGCCTGGCGGGCAAAGGGAATGCCTACCGACGAAGAGAAGATGGTGAAGATCATCTGGGCGCCCGAGCGCTGGATGGCCGACAGCTCGGCGGTCACGTCGGTGGCCACGGGCGACGGGCGCCAGATGCCCGCCACTTCCATGCCGATCTTGGGCAGGAAACCTTCGGTGGCGGCCACCATCGGATCGGCCCACATGGCTTTTTCGGCCACGATGGCCACTTTCAGCGCGGGGATGTTGAGCTTTTCCTTGAGCATGTCGCCCACGAACTTCAGGTGCAGGAAGCTGGTCTTGACCAGGAATTTAGAGTTGAAGGGCGTGCCGCGGAAAAAGTACTTATAGGTATCGTAATTCTGCGCTACGCGATCGCACAACTCGGGGTGGGCCGCGCCGCATCCGATAAAGATCTTCTTATACTCCATGGCGATGTCCTGCATGGCCAACACCGCCTCGGTGCGGAAGCCACCGACCACAAAGTCCACCTTGCTCTTGGTCATGAGCAGCTCCATGGCGTTGGTAGCATCGGTGACATTGAGAAATTCGTTGGAATCGGCCTGGACCAGCTCGATGTTCATCTTTTTGCCGCCGACCTTGACACCGCCTTTGGCGTTGATTTCCTCTGCCGCCATGTTGGCCCCGTTCCAGTGGCCCTTGCCCTGTACAAACTGCATCGGCCCGATGACGCCGATTTTAATCGTATCTGCCGCCCAAGCGGGCGCTCCGACCACCAGTGCAATCGCCGCCATCATCACAACGACCCATAACAGTCTACATTTTTTCATACTATCTCCTTTCCCTCATGGTTGACATGCACTTGCCATTGCTCGCCACGTGGCAACTGTCGAGAACTTGTGGTTTGTGGAACGTGGACCGAATTACCGACGAAGGGATGGCAGGGGGTGTTTGGCGTGAAACCGGACGCACGCGTATGGCGGGGCAACCGCACAAAGGCTTCAGGCCGTTTGTCTGAACAGAGACCCTGTTCCAGACGTGCGGCCTGTCCCATGACCTTCGTTGGATGCTTTACCAATGGTGCAAAGTCCTTACCCGTTTCAAACCAGCTCCGCAGCCTGGCATTGCTTCATAGCAAAAAATTAAAAACTGAATTCTGGTAAATGTGGTAAATGTCCAATTTTTGTATGTCAACCCCGATAGGGTTGTCAACAGATTGTAAGCGCTTGGAAGGGGTCGGCCGATGCGTCGAGTGGCGGTCCCGGACGGTAAATGATTGGAATGGCGTTCTATTTTGTCAGTTTGGCCTGTTCGGGAATATAAGATGGTGTTCGCGAATAAAGGGGGTGAAAATTGGTAGAAGTGCATCAATGTTGGACATTTTTACAAAATGACATCCACTCGATTTTCTCTGCGGCCCAGGGGGTTGCCCTGGGATGCAGATTTTGGAATAAGTGGGCATGATGTTCCTGGGACGGCAGCTATCCGACCGCGACCCAGGCCGCGAAAGGGATTTAAGTGAGACCGAAAATTGCCGATAAAGTCTAAAAGACCAGGCTCAAGCCAAGAGGTCAGACAAGATGCAGGGCTCTGCCCGCAAATATCGACGACGAAGATTCTGAAGTTGCCTGCAAGTTGAATGGTGAGGTCTCTTTGCCGCCCCTGGCTTTTTCTAAAAATTGGAGGCTGATCCATGCGTGGTTCCAAGCAGCAACCGGTTCTTAAGATCCTATTGATCTCGGATAATCCAAACAACGCAGCGCGGGTAAAGGCCTTACTTGCCGGTAAAGGCGCAGTTGCGCATGAACTGGTGACCAAGACCCGGTCCGATGCTCTAAAAGCCATGGGAAACGATACATTTAGCGTGGTCTTATGGGGCCCGGACGCCAACAGCGATGAATCGTACGAAACCCTTCAAATGGTCCTCGCCGGAACAAAGCATGCGGCGATAGTGGTGCTGACCGATACCTACAATGTGGACTTGGCACCCGCGCTGGCGCGGCTCGGCGTTCAGGACTATTTGCAAACGAACCGGCTGAATGGAAAATGGCTTTGGCGTGCTATTGCCTTTGCCGCCGCGCGCAAACGATCGGAAAACCCACCGGCCCTAAGCAATGACACTCCTTATACCGATTTGCAGAGCAGGTTGGTCGATCATGAGAAGACCGTGGAATCGCTGCGCCAAAGCCGCGAACGTTACCGGAGCATCCTGGACAACATCGATGCCGGCTATTTTGAAGTCGACCTGACCGGCAAATTTACCTTCTTCAATGATACCCTGTGTAAAATAATCGGTGTCTCCAGGGATGAGCTAACGGGCATGAAACACCGTCAATACATGGACGAGGGCACCGCGGCCAAGATCACTGAAATCTATAAGCAGATTTATACCACCGGCGAGCCCAACCACCAAATCATTTACAGTAGAACCCGCAATGACGGAAAAACTATTCACATCGAAAGTTCGGTTTCGCTCATCAAAGATGCCGGCGGCCGGCCGGTGGGCTTTCGGGGCCTATCCAAGGACGTGACCGATCGCAAGCAAGCCGAGGAAGAGCTGCGTCAAAGCGAAGAGCGCTACCGAACGATTCTTGAAGGTATTGAAGAGGGTTATTTTGAAAACGACCTTCAGGGCGATATGACCTTTGTCAATGACGCGCTCTGCAAAATGGTCGGTTATACCAAGGAGGAACTGATAGGGCTGAAGTTTAATACATATATG
>JBAQGR010000587.1:0-7436 GCA_049287895.1 Desulfatitalea sp. | reverse complement strand
TGCCGAGTATTTTATCAACTGTTCAATGAGTAAACCGCTTCCCTATTTTTATGGGAGAAGCCGATGACACCGGTTTGCACCATTTCCCACAAACAGGAGGCCACCTGGTTCTGGTCTTCGCGTACGCGGCCGGTCAGTTCGTCCAGCTTGAACGGGCCTTTGGCCGCCCGGAACACCATCAGCAGCCGCTGTTGCAGGAACTCTTCGGCCAGCACGGCTGAAAAATCGCGATCATAGTCCAGGGCGTGGCGCTGGTCGCCGCGATAGCTCTGCTCCCAAGGACGCCGCAAGCCGGCCGACAGAAGATGGCGTACCCGCGTGTTGTATTTGATCAGCTCATACAGGGCATCCAACCGGCTTTGATTCTCCGCGGTTTTGGCAATGGGCCCCATGGCGGCGATGGCGCGGGTGAAACTGTCCACGGTTTTAACGAAATCCTGGGGATGGTTCAAATCGGCGTGGGCCAGGGCGATACGCCGACGATCGAGGCCGCACAGGCTCAGCAGTTTCTTGATCGTATTGATTCGGCTCCAGGCATGGTCCAGGCCATAGGAGTGGTGGCATGTCTCGGGCAGACAGCCGACCAGAAGCAGACCGGGGGCGCCCTCCTTGAAGGCTCGGGCCATGGCGCAGGCGTCGATCTGTCCCACGCAGGGTACGCCCAGCAGGTAGATGCGCGGATCGTACTTCAACCCCTGCTTGCCAGCTACGTCGGCGGCCGGCAAACCGCCCCAACCGCAGACAAAGGCCAGGCTTTCGTCGGGCCCCAGCCGACGGGCCAGGGCCGCCACACGGGCTTCGCGCTGATCATTGCTGTTGTTCTGCAACACAAGAGCGTGGTAGGGGCAGGCGGCCGCGCAGGTCCCGCCGCCGGTGCAGACCATGGGATCGACGATGCGCGGCAGTCCGCCGCCGGGACCGTCGGCCACGCCGATGCCGCCGCAGTCGCACAACTCCTGGCACTGACCGCAACCGATGCACTTTTCCGGGTCCACCACGCACACCACGCGCGGAACGAATAGCTCACCCCTGGCCGATTTGAGGAACAATTCGGCAGTTTTGGCCGCTGCCCGCCGGCCTTGGGCCAGAGTTTCCTGAAGGTTGCACGGAAAACGGGCACTACCGGCCAGATAGGTCTCCTCGCGGCCCACCATTTCAGGCCGCACGCGGGCATGGTGACCGGTCAAAAAACGGCCCTCTTTGTGCACCAGGCCCAGGATGCGGGCTACGCTCAATGTCTCGCCCGAAACCATCCGTTCAGCCGAAAGCACCAGATGGTCCCAGTGAATTTCATGCTCCACATGATCCGACAGGTTACAGAAGGTCAGAAAGCCGTCCTGCACCGTGGGTTGCAATGCTTTGTCATACGGAATCCATAGGATGTCCAGGGCGCGGTTCTGAGCGCGTTCCGCTGCGGTCAACGGCACTTCCATTTGCTGATTGTAGAGCATGATGACTTTGGAGGTGGGCGCGCACTGACGGATATGCACCGCCATTTGCCAGGCGCTCTTTGCCGACAGAGCAGCAAACTCCGACTGACCAATCTCGTAATCGCTGATCCAGAAGACCACCGTGCCTTTTGGAGCGCCGGCCTTCTGGATGGATCGCTCCATCTCCGAAGGGGTCATGACCTTCTGACCGTCATGGCCGAAACCAGGCCCGGGCAGGTCGAAGCGGGCATCCAGGCAGGCAATGATGGCGCCGGCCGAATACTTTTCCTGCTCTCCGCTGCTATTGGTAAAGGTCAAGTGGTAGTCACCGGTCACACCGGAGAGCATCTCCAGCTTATAGCCGACCAGCAGCGTGGCGCAGGGATTGAAGAGCGCCTCTTGTACGGTTTTTTTCAACCGTTCCTGGTGGGCGCGTTCGCCCGGGTAAGTCTCTTGCAGGTGGTCGAACACCGCGTCGGCATCGTTGTGGGTCACTGCCAACAGATAGTCCACCTTCTGACGGGCCAGCTCGGCAGCCGCGGAAAAGGAGGCGATGCCGTTGCCCACGATCATCACCGGTCCCTGGATCCTGGCTCGGGTCAGGCTGCTGGGGTGCAGGGCGGTCATCTCGGCCACCGATGCGCCGATTAGTTTGGCGGCCTTGCGCGCTTTTTCATCGGGGTCCAGGTCGGAAACTGTGGCCACATGGCCGCGCAGGTTGACCATGTCGATCTGCCCCTTGAGAAGTTCCATGGGTTGCAGTTGGTTTTCGAGCTTATTGAGCATCAACCGGCCTTCGCATCCGGCCACGATGACGCGGTTCAAGCGCTTGTCGACGGTAACCTGGGTGATCTGCTCGATGCCAGGTTTAAGGCAAGGGTAGGCCAGGGTCTCGCAGTGGGCCACCTCGGCCTCTTTGCCGATCATCTGTTCCAGTAAAGCCAGATTGATCTTCGGTGCGATATTCTGCCCGCATTGACAGAGAAAGACACCGATTTTTGCATTTGCGCTCATGGGTTCCTCCTTTATTGAGTGGCCAGTTGGGTCAGCGCCGTGGTCGGTTCACCGCGTACCGTATCAAAAATGGCCTGCATGGCGCCGGTGGGGCAGATGGTCACGCAACTGCCGCACGCCACGCAGATGTCCGTAGGCTGCGCAAAGGGCGCCCCCACACGTTTGTGAACACCACGGTCCACGATGGCGATGGCCGACAGGCCCACCACCTCTTCGCACACCCGGGCGCACAGACCGCACACCATGCAGGTCTGATCGGGATTGTGGCTCTTGAAGCGGGTGCGCACGACATTGTACTTGGCCGCCAATTCCGCTATTTCAGGACTGGCCGGGCAGGCGGCCAGCAGCATTTCAAATACCCAGCGCCGGACATTTCGGACGCGTTCGGTTTCCGTATAGACTTGCAGTCCATCGGCCACCGGGTAGATGCACGAAGCCACCAGCTTGGACCACGCGTCTTCGCGCAACTCCACCATGCACAGGCGGCAGGCGCCGCTGGCGCTCACGGCCGGGTGAAAGCACAGGGTCGGAATGTCGATGCCATGCTCGCGCGCGGTCTCGAGCACGGTCCATCCCGGGCGTGCTTTGACTTCTTCGTCATTTATTTTAAAAGTGATCATTGACCTTTTCTCCTTTTTTGACTTTCTGCATTCACTTCCGGAGTCGACGGTTCAGGCTACGATATTACGACCGCATCGAATTTACATGTCTCCTTGCAGATGCCGCAGCGCAGACACTTTTGGGCGTCGATGACATGCGGCTCTTTCTTCGTGCCGGTGATGCATTGGGCCGGACATTGGCGCGCGCAACTCATGCATCCGGTGCACAGCGCCGGATCGATGGCAAAGGTGATCAGGTCCTTGCATACGCCGGCCGGACACTTTTGATGGTTGACATGCGCCAAATACTCTTCCTTGAAATAGCGGATGGTGGTCAGTACCGGGTTGGGCGCGCTGGCGCCCAGGGCGCACAAGGCGCCATCCTGGATCGCCTTGGAAAGACTGGTGAGATCTTCGATATCCTGTTCGCTGCCCATCCCCTTGGAGAAGTTGTCCAGGATTTCGCGCAGGCGGGTCAGTCCCAGGCGGCAGGGCAAGCATTTACCGCACGACTCTTCTTCCAGAAAGCGCAGGAAGTAGCGCCCCACATCCACCACGCAATCGCTGTCGTCCATGACGATCATGGCCCCCGAGCCCATCATGGAGCCGGCGGCGGTGAGGGAATCGAAATCCACGGGCGTCTCTTTTAAGCTGTAGGGGATGCAGCCGCCCGACGGGCCGCCGGTCTGCACCGCCTTGAAGGGTTTGCCGCCGGGCACGCCGCCGCCGATCTGTTCGACGATAGTGGCCATGGGCACCCCCATGGGAACTTCCACCAGCCCCACGTTGTTGACCTTGCCCACCAGCGAGAACACCTTGGTGCCCGTGGAGTGGGGAACGCCCAGGCCGGCGTACCAGTCGGCGCCGCGATCGATGATCAGCGGCACATTGGCCCAGGTCTCCACATTGTTGAGCACCGTAGGCCGGCCCCAGAGGCCCTCTTCCACGGAGCGCACATACTTGGGCCGCGGGTTTCCCGGCTTGCCCTCGATGGAGGTAAACAGAGCCGTGGATTCGCCGCACACAAAGGCACCGGCGCCCCGGTTGATGCGGGCGTCAAAAGAGAAGCCCGAGTTGAGGATGTTTTCGCCCAACAGGCCATAGGCGCGCGCCTGGGCCATGGCGATTTCCAGGTGCCGGATGGCCAGCGGGTATTCGGCGCGTACATAAAGGTATCCCTGCGCCGCGCCCAGGGCATAAGCCCCAAGGATCAATCCTTCCAGAACCGCATGGGGATCACCTTCCATGATAGTGCGATCCATGAAGGCGCCCGGGTCGCCTTCGTCACCGTTGACCACCACATAGACCGGACGTCCCTTTTTCTTGATGGCGGTCAACGCACTGCGCCACTTGCGGCCAGTGGGAAATCCGGCCCCGCCGCGTCCGCGCAGTCCCGATTTTTCGATTTCATTCACCACCTGTTCCGGGGTCATGGCGCTCAGGGCTCTGGCCAGAGCCTGGTATCCGCCGGCGGCAATGGTATCGGTGATATCCGTGGGATCGATCTTGCCGATATTGTGCAGCACGACCCGTTGTTGCAGCTTGTAAAAAGGGATCTCGCTCTCGGTGAAAATCAGATCATCGGTTTTGGGGTCTTTGTAGAGCAGCCGTTCCACTGCCTGACCTTCGACCAGGGTGCGCTGGACGATCTCTTCCACATCCTTGGGTTTGACCCGCTGATAGAACAATCCCCGGGGACGAATGATCACCAACGGCCCGCGCGAACAAAAGCCGTGACAGCCAGTGGTCTTGATGCCCGGCATGACCTTGGCATTGATACCGGCGCTTTCCAGAGCGGAAGTAAATGCCTTGGCGACCTTGTTGCTGCCGTTGGCCAGACAACCCGTGCCGTGGCAAATGACGATTTCGGGTCGCAGAGGGTCACGCGCGGCGATAATTTGTTGGCGCAAGGTGTTCAGGTCCTCTGCGGATTGCAGGCGCCAGGCGTCCATTTTCAATGCAGTGCTCGGCTTAGGCATGGCCGCCCTCCTTATCCGTGCCCTCATTTGGGTGATCGAGGGTTTTGAGGTACTTTTCCAATTTTTTGGATGTGGCGTTGGGCTGGTATTCGTCGTCCACGACCACGACGGGCGCCAGGGCGCAGGCGCCCACGCAGTTGACCGTACTGAGAGTGAAGCGCATGTCTTCCGTGGTGCCGCCGGCCTGAACATTCAGACGCCGCTGCAAATCCTCCACCAGGCGCTGGCCGCCTTTCAGATGACAGGCGGTCCCCAGACAGACGCGGATTTCGTGTTCGCCGCTGGGGTCCAGGCGGAAGGATTGGTAAAAGGTGGCCACTGAATAGCCCTGGGTCAGCGGCACGCCGATGCGGTCGCAGGCCAGTTGCATGGCTTTCGGTGAGATGTAGCCATAGCTGGCCTGAATATCCTGCAAAAGAAATATGAGATACTCGGGCTTGTCGGGGTAGCGCTCGATGATCTCATCGATCTGAACATTTTGCTGAAGCATCTATTTCCTCCTTTTAATCGGGTTGTTTGCCGGACTTTGGTGCGCACTTACGCCAATCCGAGCGTTTTCATTCGCCGCCACATGGAGGTGCGACTGATCCCCAGCAGCTTGGAGGCGGCTTCCCGGCGGCCACCGGTTTGGTTCAAGGCCCACAGGACACTCTCGCTGTCATCGGGATCGATATGCCGGGAAGGCATGGGGCCCTGCACTCGTTCCGATGCCGCCCATGCCTCCAGTTTGGGCAGATAGCGTTCAAAGATGACCGGTCCCTTCACAAACACAAAAGCGTGCTCGATGCAGCGTTCCAGCTCACGCACATTTCCGGGCCATGCGTAGGCCATGAAGCCGCGCAACACCTTGGGGTCCAGGGAGCGAACGTTTTTGCCGGTTTTAGCGTTGAATTTTTTAATGAAATGATCGGTCAGCAGCGGAATGTCCTCTGGCCGCTGGCGAAGGGACGGCAGGACCAGCGTTACGGTTCGCAATCGGTAGAAAAGATCTTCGCGAAAGCGCTTGTCTATGATCGCTTTGGCCATATCCGTGTGGGTGGCGCTGATCAGGCGGGCCTCGAAGCGAATGGAGCGGGTACCGCCGACGCGCTCAAAACAGCGTTGTTCGATCACCCGCAACAGCTTCACTTGAAGATCGGGCTTGAGCTCGCCGATCTCGTCCAGCAAAAGGGTTCCCCTGCCCGCCAATTCGAAGCGGCCCGGCCGACTCTGGTCAGCGCCGGTGAAAGCCCCTTTTTCGCATCCGAACAGTTCGGCTTCGATCAGGGTTTCGGGCAAAGCCGCACAGTTGACGGCTACGAACGGCGCGTTGCTTGGCTTGGATAATTGGTGGAGCGTTCGGGCAAGCAGTTCCTTGCCCGTGCCGCTTTCACCGCAAATCAGAACGTTGGCCCGGCTGGCGGCTAGGTCGGGCAACCGGGCGAAAAGGGTCCGCATGGCCGGGCTGTTGCCGATGATCCCCTGCAGGCGGCCGGGTTCGGCTAAAGGCGCGGGGCTTTCGTCGCCAGCCGGATGGAATGTTTCCACCGCACCCACGATTTCGCCACGGGGATTTTTCAGCAGACTTACATTGACCGAAAGGGTTTGCCACCGGCCGGCGCGGTTCATCGAAAAGACCTGGCGGTCCATCTCTGGTTGCTTTCGGTCCAGGGCCTGGCGCATGGGGCACTGTTTGCTACAAGCGTCCGAGCGAAAGATATCCCAGCAGGGTCGGCCCAGCGCTTCCTGACGACTGAATCCGGTCATTTGTTCGGCCGCCTGGTTAAAGGCCGTAATGCGCCATTGGGCATCTATGGTGAAGCTGCCCTTGGGCAGGTGGTCGAAAAGGGATGGTGTGCCGAAAGGCGATCCGCCGTCGCTCTGCATCCAGAGATCGGTGCCAGCCTCGGCCTTTGTATCCCGGGGAGAACGGAAAAAGGAAAACATGGCTGCGATGGTTTGGCGATCGGCGCTGACAAGCGGTTGAAACTCCCATTGACAGGGGATGAGCCGGCCATTTGCGCGGACGATGGTGGCCGGAAGGGATTTGATAGATTGTCCCTGCTTGAAAACAGATCCAACTGCATCCTGGAATGCGGCAAGATCCTTGGAGGCGACAAACCTTTCTATGGGCCACGCCTCTCCGGGAGACAAGTCACAACCCAAGAGCGTTTTGGCGGCTCCATTCAGGCTCAAGATACCGAAGGAGGGGGACAGGACCAAAACGCCCTTAGCGGCAAAGCAAACATTTCGCGGTTCTGCGTTCCAGTCACTCATCTGCACAGCCCATAGGGGTTTAAAATCACTTTGGATTCGGCAAGTAGCCCCATGAGCAATAACTGTGCCTGTATTTTATCTTTCTGATATTGCAAAGAAATGTCTATGGATTAGCGGAAATCCCCAGTGGATGGGGAAAAAGCGGGCACAAAGGGGTG
>JBAQGR010000586.1:0-7390 GCA_049287895.1 Desulfatitalea sp. | reverse complement strand
ACCCGATTCTTGACCACGGAGATCTGGCGCCTGAGCCAGGGTGATCTTTCCAGGCCTAAAGCTCTACTGCTCCGGCCGATGCAAATTCTGCTGCTCACCGTTCAAGGCTACGTGCGCGACAACTGCGCCCTGCGCGCCTCGGCGCTCACCTTTTACAGCCTGTTGTCGGTCGTGCCGGTGGTGGCCCTGGCCTTCGGTATCTCTAAGGGATTCGGCCTGGAGCAGCGCTTGGAAAGTCAACTCTACCAGCGCCTGGCCGGCCAGGAAGAGGTGGTGGCGAAGATCATCGCCTTTGCGCGCGCCTTGCTGGAAAACACCCAGGGGGGCTTGATTGCCGGCATCGGCGTGCTCCTGCTCTTCTGGTCGGCCATCAAGGTCCTGAGCAATATCGAAGGAACACTCAACGATATCTGGAAGGTGCGCTCCCGATCATTCATCCGCAAATTCACCGACTACCTGACCATCATGATCATCAGCCCGCTACTGGTGATCGTCTCCAGCAGCGTCACGGTCTATATCACCACCCAGGTGGCCGCCATCACCGCCAAAATGGCGCTGTTGAAGATGGCCGGCCCCTTGATCTTCGCGCTGCTCAAACTGCTTCCGTTCGGATTGATCTGGCTGTTGTTCATTCTTATCTACCTGGTGATGCCCAATACCCGGGTGCGCCCGATCTCCGCGTTGATCGCCGGAGTGATCGCCGGCACCATCTTTCAAATCACCCAGGGGATCTATATCCATGCCCAGGTGTTGCTGGCCAAGCATAACGCCATCTACGGCAGTTTCGCGGCCCTGCCGTTTTTTCTCATATGGCTGCAATTGAGCTGGATGATCGTTCTGATCGGCGCCCAGATCGCCTATGCCCATCAGCATGTGGGGCAGCATCTGCTGCGCATCGACTACCAGGATATCAGTCTTTCCACCCAAAAGAGAATCGCCCTGCATGTGCTGCACCGCATCATTGACAATTTCCGGAAGAGCGCGCCGCCTTTGACGGCGGAGCACATCAGTGCTGAACTCCAATTGCCCCATGGGCTCGTGACCCAATTGCTCGAGCATTTGATCCAGATCGGAATGGTATCCGCTGTCCAGGATGCGCGCCAGGAAGAGCCCGCCTATCAGCCGGCCCGTGACATTCACGGAATAACTATCGCGGACGTCTTGGATGCCTGGGACCAGGTGGGTCGCAACGATCTGCCCGACGATGCCGATCGGCAACTTCTCCAGGTATGCCGGGCGGTGGAAACCCTCGACAGTGCAAGGAAGAAAAGCGCGGTCAACCGGTTGGTCCAGGAGATATAGATCTATTGGATCAAATCAATGCAAAGCGGAAGGCTCTGGTCGACTCGGCCAGGGCGATGGGCAGCATATCAGATGGAATGGGGGGAAAAGCTTCGGCGCAAAATCTATGATTCGCTCCAGCCGTGTTCGCCCACCAGCTTGACGAATCGGCATCCGCCCAAGTTGGTCTGGTGGAGGCCCTTTTCATCGCGAACCAGCTTGATCAACTCCTGGACATACTGGTTACCTACGGGGATCACCAATCGTCCCCCCACGGATAGTTGATTGACCAGCACCTCGGGAATCTCCGGCGCGCCGGCCGTTACGATGATGGCATCGAAGGGACTCTCGTCCTTCCAGCCCGAGGTGCCGTCCGAATAGCGGGTCACGATGTTATGATAGCCCAGTTGGTCGAACATCTTGCGCGCCTTGACATAGAGGCTGTGAATGCGTTCGATGCTATAGACGCGGAAGACGATCTGGGCCAAAATGGCGGCCTGGTAGCCCGATCCGGTGCCTATTTCCAACACCCGGTCGTTCGCGCCCAGTTGCAGGGCCTGGGTCATCTCGGCCACAATGAACGGCTGGGAGATGGTCTGCTGCTCGCCGATGGGCAGGGGAAAATCGTTGTACGCCTGATCCATGAGCGCCTCGCTGACGAACAGGTGCCGCGGGACCTTGCGCATGGCGGCCAGCACGTTGGCATCCCTGATGCCACGGGCTTCGATTTGCTTTTCTACCATGTCGTGGCGCAGGCGATCAAATTTCATCGGTATTCGGCTCCCCTTCCCCGGGAACCGTCTATCAGAGCCCGCCCGGACGGTCAAGCGGATAGTCGGTACACGCAGAGCAAGCTCCTCTTGCAATTTATCTCAATTCTTCATACGAATGACCATCTGGGGGAATGCGACGGTAGGGGAACTCCCCAATAGACTGTCGGTGCACCCACCACCGAATCGCCGAGGGGGCTTTCACAAGGTCCTGCATGAAAAACGCCAAGCACTTTGTCGTATCGCTTCTGCTCGTCATTCTACTGGTGACGTCGGGGACTGCCGGCTACATGGCCATTGAAGGCTGGAATATGCTGGATGCCCTCTTTATGACCATCACCACCGTGGCCACTGTGGGATACGGCGAAGTTCACCCCCTCTCGGACATGGGCCGGATTTTCTCCATGGCCCTGATCGTGCTTGGCGTCGGCTTTTTTTTCTACGTCGCCGCCTCCGTTATCCAGTTCATGGTGGAGGGGCGAGTCCGAATTTTGCTGGGGAGGCGAAGATTGGATCAAAGAATCGCGCGTTTGAAGAACCACTATATCGTGTGCGGCTACGGCCGCATCGGCAAAGTAATCTGCGAAAAGCTTCTGAGGGAAAATTTCGATCTGGTCGTGATCGATAAGAATCAGGATCATATCGATACCTTCGAAGCCAAAAAAATGGTCTACATCTGCGCCGATGCAGGGGACGAAGCCGTCTTGTTGAAAGCCGGACTCCACCGCGCCAAGGCTTTGATCGCCGCCCTGGCCACGGACACCGACAATGTCTTTCTCGTGCTGACCGCCCGCCAATTAGCCCCACGGCTGATTATCATCGCCCGTGCCGGCAGCGAGGCCGCCAAATCAAAACTCTCGGCAGCCGGCGCCAATACCGTGGAAGCACCTTACGAAACCGGCGCCGCCACCATGGCCCAACGCATCATTCGCCCTACAGTCACCAACTTTCTGGACCTGGCCTTTGCCCACCACCATAAAGACATCCAGATGGAAGAGATCCCCGTGGCCGCGTCCTCCGCGCTCAATGGTCTCATGCTCAAGGATTCGGGCATCCGCCAGCAGTATCACCTGATCATCATCGCCATCAAGAAAGCCGACGATCAAATGCTGTTTAATCCGTCCTTTGAAGCCGAATTGAAGACCGGTGATACCGTCATTGCGGTGGGCGAGCCGACCAATCTCAAAAAGTTGGAAGCGGTGTTGAACCCCTCGAGCGGCAAAGGCTGAAGAGCAAACGGATCCGCTTTCACGGCGGATCGCATTCCCTGGGCCATGCGGCCGGCCTTCAGATCTTATAGATGATGCGATCTTCGGTGATTACGATATCCACATGCTTGTCATGGCTTTCGGTGGGGATGTTGGCCAGGATTTGGGCTTCTAAAACCAACCCCACCTTGCGGGTCGTCACCGGCAGGTCCGGAATCAGGCGGTCATAGCACCCTTTGCCCAGCCCGAGGCGGCCGCCCTTTTCATCCATGGCCAGGCCGGGAACGATGGCGATATCCAGACAATCCATGGGGACAGTTTTGCATCGTTTGGAATTGGGCTCTATGTTCCCGCGCGGTCCCTGGATCAAATCCTTGGCCAAATCGTCCACCTTGTACAGACGGGTGTTGCGGGCGTGGGGGTCAAAGGCCGGCAAGACGATAATCTTGTTGTACAAGTAACTGCGCCTCAAAATCTCCATCGTATTCACTTCGGTCTGGGCCGGAGTGTAGAGCAACACGATGCGCGACTCCAGAAAATTGGCGAACTCGAAAAGCCGATCTTCGATCGCTTTGGTTTTAGCGGCCAGCTGCGCGGCGGGCATGGCGGACATCTTACGGACCATCTCATTGCGCAGCTCTTGCTTCTTCTCCCTGATTTCCTCCATCGCTCTCTCCGGTCTCCAATGGGTATCTGGACCGCCCCATGGGGCGGTCAACGAAGTCAACTCATATTAATCATTGACCAAAATGCACGCTTGCAGTACAGTTTTGCACACGGTGTCCGCTGTACGCTTCGTCTTTCGGTCCCTCCGGCGGACGCGAAGCCTCGTCTTTCGATAACGGCCGGTTTTCAGAAAAAAAACTACAGCAATATAGGTATTGTGATGTTAGAAATCAAGTTTGTAAGACAAAATTTAACTGCGGTGCAGCAAGCCCTGGCCAAACGCGGGGACAAAACCGATTGGGCCGGGTTTACCCAGGCCGATCAGCAGCGTGTCACGGTACTGGCTGAAATCGAACAACTGCGCCACCGCCGCAACGTGGCTTCCGAACAGATCGCCCAACTCAAGAAAGAAAAACACGATGCCGCGGAGATGATGGCCGAGATGCGTTCGGTGGGCGAGCGCATCAAAACCCTGGAGAGCGATCTGGCCGGACATGAAGCGCGGCTCCAACAGATTCTGCTCAACATCCCCAACATGCCCCACGCATCGGTCCCTGTGGGGCAAAGCGCGGAAGAGAATCCGGTGGTAAAAACCGAGGGCACGCCGCCGCGCTTTGCGTTCGAGCCCAAGGGCCATTGGGATATCGGCGAACAGCTGGGGATTCTGGACTTTGCCCGGGCCGCCCAAATCGCCGGGGCCCGCTTTCCGCTCTATTTTGGCGCCGGGGCACGCCTGGAACGCGCCCTGATCAATTTCATGCTGGACATCCACACCACGGAACACGGATACACCGAAGTGCTGCCGCCGTTCATCGTCAACCGCCAGACTATGACCAACACCGGCCAGCTACCCAAATTCGAAGAAGATCTGTTCAAGATCGAAGGACGGGACTTTTTTCTGATCCCCACGGCCGAGGTGCCGGTGACCAATATTCACCAGGGAGAAATCCTGGCCGAAGAACGGCTGCCCATCCGCTACACGGCCCATACCCCCTGCTTCCGCTCGGAGGCCGGCTCGTACGGCAAAGACACACGCGGGCTGATCCGGCAGCACCAGTTCAACAAGATCGAGCTGGTTAAGTTCGCCACGCCGGAATCCTCCTATGACGAGCTGGAGAGTCTGCTCGGCCATGCCGAGACGATCTTGCGGCGCCTGGAGCTGCCTTTTCGCGTGGTGCTGCTCTGCACCGGCGACATGGGGTTCTCGGCAGCCAAGACCTACGACATCGAAGTCTGGATGCCGGCGCAAAACATGTACCGGGAGATCTCCTCGTGCAGTAATTTTGAAGATTTTCAAGCGCGCCGTGCCAACATCCGTTTCAAGCGCAAAGGCCAGAAGGGCACCCAACTGGTGCACACCCTCAATGGTTCGGGTCTGGCCGTGGGACGCACAGTGGCCGCGCTGCTGGAGAATTTCCAGCAGGCCGACGGATCGGTGCTGATTCCCCAAGCCCTGCGTCCCTACATGGGCGGAAAGGAGCGCATCGCCCTATGAGACCGGAACACTTTCCTTCAGAGGTTCGGCCCCATCTCATACCGCAGCCTGCGGGACAGCTGATTTACCGCTGCCTGGCCTGCGCGGCCGAATTCGATATCCAAAAACTGCTCTACACCTGCCCCAAGTGCGGCCAGGTGCTGATGATCCACGACGCGCACTTCGAGCGGCTCAAAGAGATCCCGGCAGCCCAGTGGCGCAAGATCTTCGACTATCGGCGCATGCTGACCCTGCCGGCCCTCAAGGGCATCTACCGCTACCACGAGTTCATAGGACCGATCATCCCGCTGGAAGCGGTGGTCTACCTGGGCGAAGGTCACACCCCCATCGTCGAAGCCAACCAGGGCTTGCAGCACGATGTGGGCCTGCGCTTCTTCTACAAGAACGACGGCCAGAACCCCAGCGCCTCGTTCAAGGACCGCGGCATGGCCAGCGCCCTGAGCTATATCCACTACTTGATCACCAGCGGCAAAGTCTCCAATGTACTGGCGGTGTGCGCTTCCACCGGCGACACCTCGGCCGCGGCCGCGCTCTATGCTTCCTATTTGCGGCCGCATATCCAATCGGCGGTGCTGCTGCCCCACAAGAAGGTGACGCCCCAGCAACTCTCCCAACCCTTGGGCAGCGGCGCCAAAGTGTATGAAATCCCCGGCGTGTTCGATGACTGCATGAAGGTGGTCGAAGCATTGTCGGAGCAATACGACGTGGCCCTGCTCAACTCCAAAAACGCCTGGCGCATTCTGGGCCAGGAATCCTACTCCTACGAGATCGCCCAGGAGTTCGAGTACGATGTGGCCGACAAGGTGGTGGTGGTGCCCATCGGCAATGCAGGCAACATCACGGCCGTGATGAGCGGTTTCCTCAAATTCCACCAGATCGGCCTGATCACGGCCCTGCCCAAGATCATTGGCGTGCAGTCGGCCCATGCCGATCCGGTCTATCAATACTACCGCGAGCCCGAGCGCGCCAAGCGCAAATTCGTGCCCCAGACCGTGCGCGCCTCGGTGGCCCAGGCCGCCATGATCGGCAATCCGGTCTCGATGCCGCGGGTCATCCAACTGGTCGAGCATTATAACCAAAGGGCCGGTTGCCAGCGGGTCCATTTTATCCAGGTGTCCGAGCAGGAGATCATGGACTGGCAACTGCGGGCCAACCGCAACGGCCACATCGCCTGCACCCACGGAGGCGAGTGCCTGGCCGGACTCAAGCGGGCCGTGGACGCGGGGTTGGCCTACAAAACCGAAACAGCCGTCATCGATTCCACGGCCCATGCCATGAAGTTCGCCGGCTTTCAGGATCTTTACTTCTCGAACCAGTTCCCCGAGGAGTACGGCATCGCCCCGGACCCGGCCCTGATCAACGCGCCGATCTATATGCATCCGCCCAATCTGGAGCAGGTGCCGGCGCCGGGCCGGCCATTGACCGGAGCCGCTTTTGAGCGTTTTGTCCAGGAAGTGACCCGGGCCATTGCCGACGATCTGAAGCTGGTGAAAAAGAGTGCCGGCTGACCGACGAAAAAAGCGAGCCACCGATCATGGTCAAGCCCCATATCCATTCTATCGACGCATCCGCCAACGGGAGCTGCTTTACCCGCTTACGGTGGCTCTGGCCAGTGGGCTTCGTGCTTTTTTGGATCTTCAGCCTGAATACTGCGCTGGCCAGCAGCCTGGTCTATAAAAACTACATCGTGCGCTACGACCGCGGCTGGGATATTCTATGCGAACCCTATATGGTGCAAAGTGGCGATTGGGTCCTTAAGATCTTCCGCCAGAAAGGCGAGATCGCCAACCAGGACTTCCGCGACTTTCTAGGCATCTTCCAGAGGCTCAACCCCCACGTCCAAGACATCGACATGGTGCGGCCCGGACAATCCATCGATATCCCCTTGCGCAAGCTCGAACACGGCGCCTTACCCGGTCAGGACAACGGCGTGGTGACCATCCCCATCGTCACCTTGTCCAAGGTCATGG